>NZ_JALAAI010000006.1:0-66250 GCF_052785085.1 Candidatus Electrothrix sp. | reverse complement strand
TTATCTATTTTTCGCAACTCTTCTCTGGATAGGTGCATGCGAACTCAGAACGTGGATAGATCTCGTAAAAAACGTTGTGACCCTTAAACTATCGTGATCTTCTTTTTTTGTCCAATCTTTTTTTGTGAGGAATGAGGGGGGTGAACGGTTACCCCTCTGTTCGTCTTCATGTTCCCCGCACATGCGGGGATGAACCGACAGGTGATACCCCTGCTGTTGGGGCGAGGGTAATGTTCCCCGCACATGCGGGGATGAACCGCCCGGAACAATCTACAAGCTGAAGTGCATCTCATGTTCCCCGCACATGCGGGGATGAACCGACGGTTGAGTAGGAATTCAACGGCAATGCTTTATGTTCCCCGCACACGCGGGGATGAACCGTCCTTGGCTGCAATATAAAGCCACCGTCAATCATGTTCCCCGCACACGCGGGGATGAACCGCCATGCAGCTGGCATGGAGAGAGGTTAAAACCATGTTCCCCGCACACGCGGGGATGAACCGTACCGGCAGCGTCAAGTATATTTATTGTTATCATGTTCCCCGCACACGCGGGGATGAACCCCGTACCGTCCTCAAAATCCAGATGTTTAGTTAATGTTCCCCGCACACGCGGGGATGAACCGGTCAAGATCTCCGGCAAAGAGTATACCGGCCCATGTTCCCCGCACTCGCGGGGATGAACCGCAGCATTACACAACAGAGCAGCGCAAAGGACTATGTTCCCCGCACTCGCGGGGATGAACCGCCTAAAAAGAAGGTTTCGGAAGTTGAAAAACCATGTTCCCCGCACACGCGGGGATGAACCGCGGTACGTTGTCCACAATTGCGGACAGACCTGCATGTTCCCCGCACACGCGGGGATGAACCACACGCGGGGATGAACCCCGTACACTCCATCATGGCCGATCTGTCCGACGACAAAACCTATTTCCTGTATTGGGCCAAAACCGACCGCAGCAAGGAGAGCAGCCCCGGCACCTGTCACCTCCTGCCCTACCACTGCCTGGATGTGGCGGCGGTGGGCAGCGTCCTGCTGCGGAAAAACCGACCCCTCCTTGATTTTTTCACCGAGCATACAGGGCTGGACGAACAAACCTTCACCGGCCTTGCCTGCTCCTTCCTCGCCCTGCACGATGTGGGGAAATTCAGCGAGGCATTCCAGGGCCTGCAGGAAGACCTTCTCTATCAATTCAGAGGCCGGAAAAAAAGCAAGCCCTATGATCATCTCCATCACGACAGCCTGGGTTTTTTGCTCTGGCGCGATCGTCTGGCAAAACAGTTCTGCTCCGCCCATCTCGCGGAGCACGAAGACCTCTGGGACTGGCAGGATTTTTTGGAGATCTGGGCCCTGGCCTGTACCGGTCATCACGGTCAGCCGCCCAAAGGCAGCGACCGGCCCCTCCTGCGCTGGTTTTTGCCGGAAAACCTTGCAGCGGCAGAGGCATTCAGCTGTTTCTGCGGCCGCTTCTTTCTTCAGGATATCGTTCTTGCCGCACCTATAGATTTCCAGCTATGGAGCAGACAGATGCGCTGCCTGTCCTGGTGGCTGGCCGGTTTTGCCGTGCTCTGCGACTGGCTGGGATCAAACAGCGACTTTTTCCCTCTGCGCAGCGAACCTCTTGACCTGGAGGCCTATTGGCAGGAGATTGCGTTGCCGGCAGCGGAACGGATCATCCAGAACAGCGATATTCTCCCTCTCCCGTGCAGTACGCCGACCACGCTTTCCGGCCTGTTTCCATCCATAATACATACGCCGACACCGTTGCAGGCCGAGACGGCACGCATCGAGATCGGACAGGGACCGCATCTCTTCATCCTGGAGGACGTGACCGGGGCGGGAAAAACAGAGGCCGCGTTTATGCTCCTGCACCGCCTGATGACAGAAGGCGGAGCCGAAGGGGCCTACTTCGCCCTGCCCACTATGGCCACGGCCAATGCTATGTACCAGCGGACAGGGGCGGTGTACAGGCAACTCTATGCAGAGGGTTCCAGTCCTTCGTTGGTTCTGGCGCACGGATCGCGGCACCTGATGGACGGTTTTGTCCGTTCCGTGCTTCCCGCCTCTCCCAACGGGCAGCTTGGTCAGGCACCAGCGGAAGACCGAGAGGCTGCGGTCTCCTGCGCAGCCTGGTTGGCCGACAACCGCAAAAAGGCCCTGCTGGCCCATATCGGAGCAGGCACGGTGGATCAGGCCCTGCTCGCTGTGCTCTGTTCCCGGCATCAGTCCATGCGTCTGCTCGGCCTGCGCAACAAGGTGCTGATCGTGGACGAGGTCCATGCCTGTGATGCCTACATGCATCAGCTCCTGCAAGTCCTGCTGACCTTTCATGCCGCAGCAGGCGGCAGTGCGATCCTGCTTTCCGCCACCCTGCCGTCGGCCATGCGGGAGGAACTGCTTGCCGCCTATGCCGCCGGTCTGGGACAGCACGGCCCGGTTCCGGCAAAGAGCGGCTATCCCCTGCTGACCCTGTTCACTGCCGGGCAACTGCATGAACTGGAAATCGCCACCCGCAATGAGGTGCGCAGAAAGCTCTCCTTCACCCTGTTCAGGGAGGAGCAGGAGGCGCTTGACCTGATCCTGGAAAAAACGAGGCAGGGCCAATGTGTGGCCTGGGTGCGCAACACGGTTGCGGAGGCTATCAAGAGTTACGAGCAGCTGCGTACCCTGCTGCCCCAGGACAGTATCCGGGACAAAATTATGCTCTTCCATGCCCGCTTCGCGCTCAGTGATCGGCTGGCAACAGAAGAACAGGTGCTTGCTCGTTTCGGCAAGAACAGCAGAGCAAGAGACCGGCAGGGCCGGGTGCTCATCGCCACCCAGGTAATCGAGCAGTCCCTGGACCTGGATTTCGACTGCATGATCTCGGATCTCGCCCCCATCGATCTGCTGATTCAGCGGGCAGGCCGTCTGCGCCGCCATACCAGAGACCGGCAGGGTAATCCCATTGATCGTCCAGATGAACGCGGCGCACCGACCCTGCATGTATTGGGGCCTGAGCCGTCGGATGATGCGGGCGCAGGCTGGTTTTCCACGCTCTTTCCCACAGCGGTCAAGGTATATGATGATCATGGCCGCCTCTGGTTGACAGCTCGTTATTTGCAGGAGAACGGACAGCTGCGGGTACCGGAGGATATGCGGTCGGCTGTCGAGTATGTGTATGGGCCGGACAGTGAGGTGCGTATTCCCGAAGGACTGGTCGTGCAAAGCCGGGAGGCCGAAACAGGGGCCATGACCGACCGCTCTCTTGCCAAAATGAACAGCATCAATTTTGCAGAAGGCTATACCATGCCGGATCATTCCTGGTGGGACGAATCCGTGACCCCGACCCGGCTCGGCGAACCCTCAATTGCTCTGCGTCTGGCTAAATGGCGGGACGGCAGACTCCGGCCCTGGTCTGCTGCGGAGCAAAACCCCTGGACCCTGAGTGAGGTCAGCGTGCGCAAGCGACTGGCTGCGGAAGAGGCTGTGCCCCAGAATGCAGACTGTGCGGCAGCAATGGCTGCTTTGCAGGAACAGTGGGGCGGTCGACGGAATTTTTCCCTGCTTGTGCCGCTGGTGGAGATTGAGGACGGAACCTGGCAGGGCTGCGTCAAGAACGGGCAGGGCGAGGAAGTGCCTGTCCGCTATTCGCCGGATACCGGGCTGGTGCTTGGTGGCTAAGGTGTCGTTTCCGTGCCCGGTGTTGAAACACCGGGCTATTACCGACAGTCCCTCCGGGACGCTGTTTTCCCCAGCCCCGGAGGGGCGATCAAAAATAGCCCATTGTTTTAACGATGGGCATCCTTTCTGAAATCCGAAATCGTACTCAAAAAAGGAGGCATATGAACCTCATCAACGACCAATGGCTGCCGGTGTACCGCAGGAGCGGCACAAGTTTCCGGATTGCTCCCTGGCAGCTCACTGACGACATGGCGCAGGATCCTGTGGAAAAGTTCAATGCCCTGCGACCGGATTTCAACGGTGCCCTGGTGCAGTTCTGCATCGGGCTTGTCCAGACCGCCTTTGCCCCGAAAAATGACCGGGAATGGATGGCCCTGTATCAGACACCGCCGGAACCGCAGGTTTTGCAGGAAGCCATGCAGTCGTATCAACACGCCTTTGAGGCGGACGGTGACGGCCCTTGCTTTATGCAGGATTTTGACCTGCCGGACGGCGAAGCAAAGGGAATCGGCGCGCTCCTGCTTGAGGAGCCTGGCGGCAACGCCCTGCGGCTGAACACGGATCACTTTATCAAACGGGGTAATGCCGAGGCCATGAGTCCGGCAATGGCAATGACCGCACTGCTGACCTTACAGCTGAACGCCCCTGCCGGCGGGGTTGGCCACCGGGTCTCGATTCGCGGCGGCGGGCCGCTGACCACTCTGCTGACCCCGGATCTCCAGGAAAATCCGGAACACAATACGCTCTGGCATCTGGTCTGGCTCAATGTGCTGCCCAGGGAGGTCTTTGAACGGTCATCCGGCAACCCGGCGCAAAAAGACAAAACTGCCATCTTTCCCTGGCTCGGTCCGACCCGGAAAAGTAGGGGCGACCGGCCGGTCGCCCCTACCGACCGGGATACCACGCCGGAAGATGTCCATCCCTTGCAGATGTACTGGAGTATGCCCAGGCGTATCCGCCTTGAATGGAGCGAAACGGAAGAAGGGGAGTGCTCGCTGTCCGGGGAAAGCGGTTTGCTTGTCCGCCGCTTCAGAACCAAAAATTACGGCATCAACTACACCGGCCCCTGGCAGCATCCTTTGAGTCCGTATCGCTTTGACCCGCAGGGCATGCCGCTGCCGCTCCATGCGCAGCCGGACGGACTCAGCTACCGGCACTGGCTCAGTCTCGCCCTGGGCAATATCGCAGAAAAAGACCAAAGGGCTGCTGCCGCAGTTGTCCACTATCATACGCAGAAGAGCGGGAGACGCAAGAAGATCAAGACCAAGCTCTGGACATTTGGCTATGATATGGACAACATGAAGGCCAGGGGTTGGCACGAGGCCCATATGCCGCTGGTGCATCTGGAACCGGAGTACAGGGAGTATTTCATTGATATGGTGCGGGACATCCTCAATGCCACCGGTCAGGTGGCGGATAACCTGCGGGGTGCCCTGAAAAAGGCCTGGTTCAAGCCCAAGGCCAAGGTCGGCGGTGATCTGTCCTTTATCGTCAACGCCTTCTGGCAAAACACGGAAGCGGATTTTTATGCCCTGCTGTCGGATATCCATGCGGCAGTTGTCAAAGGAGGAGATGAAATATCCTTGTATCATAGATGGTTTCAGGTTATTGATGCTGCTTCACAGCAGCTCTTGAGCACCTGGACTGCCAGCGGCAGGATAGAACATGAAGATCCGAAACGCATTGCCTTGGCGCATCTTGATCTTCGCAAATTCAACAGGAAAAAGGTGATTCAAGAAATCCTGCGGCTCAATATGGAAGAAGCGGAAGCATGAGCAGGATATAACGCAAGAGGGAATCTATGACAACAGAAGCGGCAGAAGCAAAGAATACGAGAACAATCAATGCGGAACAGCAGGCAGTGCTGGAGTGGTGGCAAGCACTTCAGGACAACAAGGGCGGCAGAGCCGAACTGCGTCGGGCAAAGGAGCTTGAACAGGTCTTTTTTTCGCCCGAGTTTTATAGCCTGTACAACAGGCTCGCTCCGCTGCAATGGCGGAGCAGGGAAAAACTGGCCCTGCTGGCCGGGGTACTGGCCCATGTCAGAACCCATACAGCAGCGCAGAGCGTGGCCAAACAGATGGCCTCCCCGGGCAAAAGCGGGTCCAAGGCCGTGTTGAGCGGCCTGCGCTTCCGCCGTCTGCTCAAACATGAAACAGCCGAAGAACTGTACGGACCCATGATCCGGGTCATTCGGCTGCTCGACAAGAAGATCAATATAGCGGACCTGGCGCAAAGCCTCTATTGGTGGAACAGCCGGACCAAGATGGACTGGTCCATGCGCTATTATAAAAAAGCACCATAGGGCCGACCTATGTGTCTGCCCGGTACTGTTGAAACGAGAAGTTTTTTGTCCCTCTATTTATCAGGTTTCCTCACCTGACCCGAATGCGGGACAGGCTGAAAAGATCATGAAATCATACGGAGAAACTCTATGGATACCTTTCTGCAACTGCACCTCTTAACCTCTTATCCGCCTTCCAATCTCAATCGGGATGACCTGGGTCGCCCGAAAACTGCGCTCATGGGCGGGGCAACCCGGCTGCGCATCTCTTCCCAGAGCCTGAAACGGGCATGGCGTACCTCAGAACTTTTTGAAACTGCATTGAAAGGCCATGTCGGCACCAGAACCAAGGAGATGGGTGTAAAAATATACAGAAAGTTCAGCGAACAGGGTATCAGCCATAAAAAAGCCCTGGAATGGGCCGGGGCCATAGCTGAAGTTTTCGGCAAGAGAAAGAAAGCATTGACCCCGGCGGAGAAAAAGAAACTGAAGGATGATGAAAATTTGACGACGGAGAAAAAGCTGAGAAAAGAACTGGTTGAAGTCGAGATAGAGCAGCTGGCTCATTTCGGCCCGGCAGAGGAACAGGCTGTGTGGGCCTTGGTGGATACCGTCATTGCCCGGCAGGCAGGGCCGGAAAAAGAAGAGCTGGATTTATTACGGGCCAAGTCCGGTGCTGCGGATATCGCCCTGTTCGGTCGAATGCTCGCCTCTCATCCGTCTTTTAATATGGAGGCTGCGGCCCAGGTGGCCCATGCGGTCACGGTAAACAAGGTGGCAGTGGAGGATGACTTTTTCACGGCAGTGGATGATTTGAATAACGGTGAAGAGGACATGGGTGCCGGACATATGGGAGAGACCGAATTCGGCTCCGGTGTGTTCTACCTTTACATCTGTATTGACCGGCGTCTGTTGCTGGAAAATTTGGATGGAGACCAGGAGCTTGCAAACAAGGCCCTGGCTGCTCTGATTGAATGCGCTGTCAAGGTCGCTCCGGGCGGCAAACAGAACAGCTTTGCCTCCCGTGCCTATGCCTCGTTCATTGCCTGTGAAACAGGGAATCAGCAACCCCGTTCCCTGTCCGTGGCCTTTCTGGAACCGGTCAACGAAAAGGGCAAGGAAAAAAATATGCTGGCAGCAGCTATACAACGGTTGCAGGAGACCCGGACCAATATGGACAGGGTGTACGGCCCCTGTTCTGCAACATACTGCGAAATGAACGCCCATACCAGGGAAGGCAGTTTACAGGATATGATTCAATGCGCAACGGAGTAGTTGATATGCAGAAATTTCTCGTTTTTCAGCTCTACGGTCCGTTGGCTTCCTGGGGTGAGGTTGCTGTGGGTGGTGAACGGCCTGCAGCAGCCCATCCGGGCAGATCCGCCATTCTCGGTCTGTTGGCGGCAGCAGCTGGCATCCGGCGGCATGAGGAGGAAGAGCATCAGGCCCTGGAACAGGCATTCGGCATGGCCGTGTGCGTGGAGTCTTCAGGAACCTTTGTCAATGACTACCACACGGCCCAGGTTCCGCCCCAGGCAGCCCTTAAAAAGCATCCGGCAAAGACCCGCCGTGACGAACTCCTGGCCCTGGCTGCATATCAAAAAGATAATCCCAAAACATCGGGCACCATCCTCTCCAACAGGGCCTATCGCTGTGATGCCCTGTATCAGATTGCGCTCTGGAAACGGCAGGAGGGTTCGCTGACTCTGGAACAAGCCGGGGGATATCTTGCCTGCCCGAACTTTACCCTGTATCTGGGCCGCAAATCCTGCCCTCCGGCCCTGCCGTTGCAGCCGCAGCTTGTGGAGGCGGAAAATCTGGTTGCTGCGTTCAACAAGGCGGACCTGACCTCTCCGCAGGAGTTTGTGCAGAGCTTGCAGCAAGGAAGCAGCAGGCCAAAGGCGGACAGGACAAGGCATCTGTTCAGGAAACAGCCTGTGACCCTGTTCTGGGACAGTGCAGAGGGGGTGGAGAGCGGCGTTCCGGCGCAGGAAACCTTTGTCCGGCGGGATGCGGTGCTGTCCCGGAAGCGGTGGCAATTTGAAGAGCGGAAGGAACACTATGCCCCATGGCCGCAAGAGCCGCCGCAGCCGCAACAGGAGGGGAGCTGATATGTTTTTCAGTAAAATGACCTTCCAGGAACACGGCATTGCTCCGGCGGAAAGGATGCGCATCCTGCGGAGTCCCTATGCCCTGCATCAGGCAGTCTGGCAGCTCTTTAGCGACAGCCCGGAACGGGAACGGGATTTTATGTATCGACTGGATCGGGACGGTCTGCGTCCGGTGGTCTACACGGTCAGTGAACGGGAGCCCGAGGATCGGAGTACGGTCTGGCAGGTTGCGGTCAAGGACTATACGCCTGTGCTCAGGATAGGGACAGAGCTGGGCTTTCTGCTCAGGGCCAATCCGGTGGTGACGAAAAAGGATGCCCAGGGCAGGCGGCGGCATGATGTGGTGATGGATAGGAAAAAAACTTTGCAGGAACAGGGGGTGACGAAACAGGACATGCCTTCTTCAGCAGAACTGGCCCAGGAGGCCGGATGGGACTGGCTGGCCTGTCGGGCGGAACAGTACGGCTTTACCGCCCGGCAGGAAAATGTGCTGGTGGAGGGCTACCGTCAGGAGGTCTTCCCCAAAAACAGGAATGGCCCGAAGATCCGCTTCAGCCTGCTGGATTTCAGCGGCAGGCTCACCGTGACGGACCCGGATTTGTTTCTCCGCACCCTGTTCCGGGGCATGGGCCCGGCCAAGGCATTCGGCTGCGGCCTGCTCCTGGTGCGAAGGATATAGGACGGTACGCTGTTCTCCCCGTATCTTCCGGATACCGGACGCTGTAGGGGCACGGTGCGCCGTGCCCCTACGTACTGCAATATATTATTTGAAAACAGGTTGTTGTCGCAGGAAAGGAGTGAGATATGAATGCACAGGGAGAACTGATTGTTTATCAAACCGGTGATGGACAGGCCGCTGTGGACGTGCGTCTGCAGGACGAGACGGTCTGGCTGACGTTAAACCAGATTGCTGAGCTTTTCGGTCGTGACAAGTCGGTAATTTCTCGTCACCTTCGTAATATTTTTCAAAGCGGAGAACTTGAGAAAGAGGCAACTGTTGCAAAAAATGCAACGGTTCAAAACGAGGGCGATCGACAGGTCACACGTACCATTGAATGGTTCAATCTTGATGCCATCCTTTCTGTCGGTTACCGCGTCAATTCCAAACGCGGCACTCAGTTTCGTATCTGGGCGACCAGGGTACTGAAACAGCATTTGGTGCAGGGATATACGCTGCATCAGCAGCGGCTGGCGGAAAAAGGCGTTGCCGAGGTCAGACAGGTGCTGGATCTGTTGAGCAATACGCTGGAAAACCACGATCTGGTCAATGCGGACGGCAGGTCGGTACTCACTCTGGTCAGCAACTATGCCCGCACCTGGCAGCTGCTGTGGCAGTATGATGAGGATACCCTGCCTGTGCCCGGCAAAGGGGAAAAAAACAGCAGGGTTCCCGAATTGGCGGAAGTCCGGGAGGCGATTGATTCCCTGCGTCAGGAACTGCTGGAGCGCGGCGAGGCCACGGATATCTTCGGTCATGAACGGGGACACGGGCTGGCCGGTATCCTCGGAGCAGTGCAGCAGAGTTTTGCCGGGCAGGATGTCTACCCAAGTATTGAGGAGAAGGCTGCTCATCTGCTCTATTTTGTCATCAAAGACCACCCGTTCACGGACGGCAACAAACGGATCGGCTCCTTTCTTTTTCTCCTGTTGCTCCAAAGCAATCAACACCGGTCGATTCCCGACGACAAGGCCCTGGTCGCTCTGACCCTGCTTATCGCCTCCAGCGCACCGGACCAGAAAGACCTGCTTGTCCGGCTGGTGGTTAATCTGATAACTGATTTGCCGGAGGAATCATGAATCCCCTGTTACCGCCCCTGAAACCGAGTCCGGGTTTGATTTCGTAACAGCCGGTGAAAACAGAAGAATTCCGGTGGAATTGGATGGCTTGAAACTGGTTTCTTTTAATCCGCTGGAACGAAAGGAAAAAGAGGAGGATGAAAAATCAAAAAATTCGGAAAATGCTTGGTGGAAAAAAGAGGACTTGAACAATCCCCCATTTTAGAGTAGATACAATTGGTATGTTCCCCGCACTCGCGGGGATGAACCGGTATCCGACAACAGCAGATCCAAAAAAAGAAGATGTTCCCCGCACTCGCGGGGATGAACCGGTGTGCCGCTTGAGCTGCTGGAGGATCAAAGCATGTTCCCCGCACTCGCGGGGATGAACCGTCATCTTGCACGGATCAAATATCTACGTTATAATGTTCCCCGCACTCGCGGGGATGAACCGCCCAGCCTGGCATTTACCATCAGGGCCAAAGTATGTTCCCCGCACTCGCGGGGATGAACCGCCACCTGGTTAGCGTCGGCCTTCCAGGATATAATGTTCCCCGCACTCGCGGGGATGAACCGTATAGACGGTATGCCAACACCGCAGCTTTACTATGTTCCCCGCACTCGCGGGGATGAACCGACATAGACCTACCCGATGCGGTTATGGTTAATATGTTCCCCGCACTCGCGGGGATGAACCGAGCAGGCGGCAGCACAGGCAGAGGAGGAGCGGCATGTTCCCCGCACTCGCGGGGATGAACCGGAACTAATCAAGGTCTATGACGAGACCGGTAGCATGTTCCCCGCACTCGCGGGGATGAACCGAATTTCAATGCCCAGCTCGCCAGCCTCTTTATATGTTCCCCGCACTCGCGGGGATGAACCGGCAAACGTAAAATAATGCTTACCTTTGTCGATATGTTCCCCGCACTCGCGGGGATGAACCGACCAAAACGGCATCAGAACCGTCATAAAATCCCATGTTCCCCGCACTCGCGGGGATGAACCGTTTCCAAGTGGTTTGCTGAGCATGAAGTAGGTATGTTCCCCGCACACGCGGGGATGAACCGTTCGATAGATTTTTTCTTGGCGGTATTAACTGATGTTCGGCAGCAAGGCACATCTGATATGCAAATGCAGTTCGAGATAATAAAAGAGCGGCCAAAAATAAGTGTCCGGGTGACCCGTGATTCTGTCTGTGCTGGGGATGATGCAGATGCACCCCATGAGAAACTGATCGAAATACCGAGCTTTATAGATCCAATGGCCCTTTATGCTCATATCGGCACATCCTACCTCCCGGGCGTCAATGGATATGGCCATTCATGGGATTTGATGTTAAACGGCAATCTCATTGGGGTATATGGATCCGGCTCATTCAAGCCCAAGGTGAAAGAGGTGGCATATGCGGAGAGCAATCATGTTCATTTTAAATACCATTCCGCTGCATACTAATCAGCTGCCGAACAAGGCGCTTGTTGGGACGCCGCTTCGCGGCGCCCCACAGCTTTGACGTTCCCCGCACACGCGGGGATGAACCGGTAGCGAGCCAATCCCGATACCAATCAACTAAGAACTAAGCACAGCCTGTTCCAGCGTATCCGCCACCCATTTGTTCAGACTTTTTCCGGTATGGGCCGCAGCAGCAGAAAGTTGCGCATGAACCGAGGGCGCAATGCGCAAGGTCAGTTTACCGGAATAGGGTTTATCCGGGGAACGGCCTTCCTGTTTGCAGTCGGCAAGATAATGTTCAACCGCATTATGAAAGTCCTGGGTGAGCTGGCTCACTGTTTCCCCCTCAAAGCTGATATTGTCCTTGATACCGATGACTTTACCCCAGAATATATTATCCCGTGCGTCAAAATTGACTTTCGCAGAATACCCCTTATAGGTCATCATGTTCATGGCCTTACCTCCAATTCCGTCAACCAGTTACGAATCTTTTCCACCATATATCTTTTCGCTTCTTTCCCCGGATGCGGCCTGTGCGCATATTGCCGGGATGCAAAAAGTTCTAAGACCACCCGTGAACCGTTCCCCTCGCGAACATCACCGCCAAGGGCCTTTATCAATGATTCAATATCGCTGAACTTGATATTTGCCCTTGTGGGTTCGGCAAAAATGGCTGCTAATGTTTTCCGGTGTTTCCCTTTCATGATAAATATGGTAGCACTTTGTGACGCTGCTGGCAAGATATTCCCCGCACACGCGGGGATGAACCTGCGTACACAGGCTATGAAGAGGCTATCCGAGTGGAATAGATAAATCTATATCAGAAAATCAATATTACATAAACACCATGCCTTCTGCGAGAATGAATCAGCACATTCTTTGACCAGCCAAATTTACGGGTCATGCGGATATAAAACTCCCGTTGCAACGGGTCTTTGCATTTACTCATAATGACCAGGTTGTGCGCCCAAGCAATTTCTCCAACCAGTGGTTGGAGTTTTTATTTGTACTTCTGTAATTCGTTGTATTTGAGAAGGATAATCATGTTGCCTTGTACCCGGATGAGGCCTTCACGGGTCAAATACGCAAATATTCTGGAAAGATTTTCCGGGCTGGTGCCCAGCAGGCAGGCCAGTTGCGATTTGGGCATATCAAGAAGAACCCGGTCGGTTCTTTTTTGTTGTTCGGAAAGATAGATAAGGTGTGCGATCAGGCGCTGCGGTACTTCTTTGAGCGCAAGATCTCCTATTTTGGTGGAGAACATGCACAGGCGCTTTGACAGCCCGGCCAACATGCCCAGGGCAAGGGGAGGGTAAGTGCTTGTCATGGCGAGAAACTCTGTTTTGGGAAAGAAAAGAACCGTGGACGGTGTCATGCTTGCCGCAGTAGCGGGATAGATTTTGTTATGAAAAAGCGGCGTGAGCCCAAAGGGTTCTCCCGGACCAAGGACATAGATTATCTGTTCTTTGCCTTTGAGCGAGGACTTATAGATCTTTATCTGGCCTTGGCTGACAAGATAGAATCCGGTGATTGATCTACCTTCCGAAAAAATGATTTCTCCTTTTTGATAGGTTTTCGTGTAGGTTATATCGGCAATTCGGCTGACCAGCTCATCGGAAAGCTCCTTAAAAAAGAATGAATTGGTCAGCAGTTTTTTTTTATTCATTAACCGGAATCAGCAGATTGAAGGGGAAGGGCGCAGCTCAAGGCGGACAAGTACAAAAACTGAAAGTTTATTGCAAAGCTTCGGGTTTCATACGCCGCCCTTTGGGGCGGGGTCGTTTATTAGACACCGGAGGGAGGATTTTGTCAACTGCTTCCTTCTGTTATAATGCCGGAGGCGGAAAAAATGCCCCGGCAGCAGTGCAGAATGATGTTTACCTGCTGCAGGATCATTTTCTCCTGCTGCAGGATCATTTTCTCCTGCTACAGGATCATTTTTTCCCGCTACAGGATCATTTTCTCCCGTTACAGAATGCCTTTCTCCCGTTGCAGAGCCGCTTTTTCCTGCTCCGAAACCATTTCTTCCCGCTGCAGGGGCATGTTCTCCTGTCCCATGAGGATTTCCCCCTGCTCACAAGGTCTTTTGCCCTGTCCGCTACGATTTTTTCCTCTGCCCGGCGGCAAAGGAGAAGACATCGGCTGTTTTTTTCTCCTTTTTTTGATATAGGTCAATGACCATACCTTGTTCCGCCGATAATATACTACTGTTTAATACTGTTGTAGTTACGACCTGCCCTGCCGTGAGGCGATGAACGATAAAATCACCCACAGCAGGACAGCATGTGTCGGTGCAGGCATGATATCCAACGTATATAACGGAATTTGTATGAATCTCACCTCCTTCTTTGTTGATAAATGTCTTGCCTTCTTCCTTCAGACAGAGGCTGACCAGGTACGACGGGATTCCGTCACCCCTTCTGCGGCCTTGGCCTTACCTCCGCCCTGGTCTGCCCCTGACCAGGAATTCCCTGATCTCTGCAACGCTTGCGGAGCATGTGTGGCTGCCTGTGAAAAACAGCTGATTAAACTTGAGGGGGACGGATTGCCGGTCATGGATTTTTCCAAGGGTTTCTGCCATTTTTGCGGAGATTGCGCCCGGTCTTGTCCCGGTGGTGCCCTCCATTTTTCCGATGAGCCACCTCATGGACCTCTGCATGTTGCCATCAGGGAAACGTGTCTTACGCGAAAAAAAGTTCTCTGCCAGCTCTGCCAGGAGCACTGTGAGCAGGAAGCAATAGTTTTTTCCCGAGAAGGGCAGGGGGAACAGGTTCCCCGTATCCTGTCCGAACAATGTAATGGCTGTGGTGCCTGCGTTGCAGCATGCCCTGTTCAGGCCATTTCACTCCGATCTGCTGAGAATCAGTCTTTTAATCAATCTCTACCACGAGGTAATGCATGAATATTTCCGGCATTGTTGTCCAGGCCTTTCCTGATAATTTCCAAGCGGTCCAGCAACGCCTGCAAACACTCTCCGGTGTGGAAATCCATGCTGTGAACAAGGACGGGAGTTCCCTCGTCATTACCCTGGAGGACACACCGGATAATGTGCCTTCTGATGTCATGATGGATGTGCAGAAAACGCAGGGCGTTCTTGCTGCGTCCCTTATTTATAACTATTGTGATGAGTGATCATTACATACCAGGAAAGGAGGAAGATGTATGAAGCTGAACAGGCGTGATTTTATCAAGGCCAACGCTGCAATGGCCGCTGCCGCTGTTGCGGGTACGCAGCTGCCGGCCACGCAAAAGGCCCTGGCTGCTGAGGGTGATGCCGGAATCCGATGGGATAAGGCCCCCTGTCGTTTCTGCGGGACAGGGTGCAGTGTGTTGGTGGGGACCAAAAACGGGAAGATCGTGGCAACCCAGGGTGATCCTGATGCCCCGGTGAATAAGGGATTGAACTGTATTAAGGGTTATTTCCTGACCAAGATCATGTACGGCAAGGATCGGCTCACCAAACCGCTGCTGCGCAAGAAGAACGGCAAGTATGATAAAAACGGCGAGTTCACTCCGGTCTCCTGGGATGAAGCCTTTGCAATCATGGCGGAGAAATTCAAGGAGGCGATTCACAAGAACGGACCAACCACAGTGGGCATGTTCGGGTCCGGGCAATGGCAGGTCTGGGAAGGCTATGCCGCAGCAAAGCTCTTTAAAGCCGGTTTGCTGTCCAATAATATTGATCCCAATGCCCGCCATTGCATGGCCTCGGCAGTTGCCGCCTTTATGCGCACCTTTGGCATTGACGAGCCTATGGGCTGCTACGATGATCTGGAAAAGGCAGACGCCTTTGTCCTGTGGGGAGCAAATATGGCTGAGATGCATCCTATCCTCTGGTCGCGACTCACCAACCGCCGCCTGACAGCCAACCATGTCAAGGTGGCCGTGCTGTCCACCTATGAACATCGTTGCTTTGATCTGGCTGATATCCCCATGATCTTCAAACCTCAATCCGACCTGGCGATTCTGAACTATATTGCCAATTATATTATTCAGAATGACAAGGTGAACAAGGACTTTGTGGACAAGCACGTCAATTTCCGTATCGGCAATACAGATATCGGTTACGGCCTGCGACCGGAGCATCCGCTGGAGCAAAAGGCGGCCAATGCCAAGGAACGCAAAAAGCAGATCGGGTCCAAGGAATACAGCTTTGAAGAATACGCCAGGTTCGTGTCCGAGTATACCCTGGACAAGGCCCATGAAATGTCCGGCGTGCCCAGGAAAGATCTCAAGGCCCTGGCTGAACTGTATGCTGATCCGAAACGCAAGGTGGTCTCCTACTGGACTATGGGATTTAACCAGCATACCCGGGGCACCTGGGTTAATCAGCTCTGCTATAATGTCCACCTGCTTACCGGAAAAATCTCTGAGCCAGGCAATGGTCCGTTTTCTCTTACCGGCCAGCCCTCAGCCTGTGGTACAGCCCGTGAGGTGGGTACTTTTTCCCATCGCCTGCCTGCGGACATGGTGGTGATGAAAAAGGAGCATCGTGATGTTGCTGAAAAGATCTGGAAGCTGCCTCAAGGCACGATCCCGGCCAAACCCGGCTATCATGCGGTTCTCCAGAATCGAATGCTCAAAGACGGCAAACTCAATGCCTATTGGGTGATGTGTAATAATAATATGCAGGCAGCCGCAAATATGAATGAGGAGGGGTATCCGGGCTACCGTAATCCAAAGAACTTTATTGTGGTTTCAGATCCCTATCCCACGGTCACGGCCATGGCCGCTGATTTGATCCTGCCCACTGCCATGTGGGTGGAAAAGGAAGGGGCCTATGGTAATGCGGAACGCCGGACCCAGTTTTTTCGGCAGCAGGTTAAGCCGCCAGGAGAGGCAAAGAGTGATCTCTGGCAGCTGGTGGAGTTTTCCAAATACTTCACAACCGACGAGGTCTGGCCCAAGGAACTGCTTGCCAAAAATCCGAAATACAAAGGTAAAACGCTGTACGAGGTGCTTTTTACCAACGGGCAGGTGGATAAATTTCCACTAAGTCAGCTCCAGAAAGGGCATGACAACGATGAGTCAAATCATTTTGGCTTTTACCTGCAAAAAGGACTGTTTGAGGAATATGCCAGCTTCGGTCGGGGCAAGGCCCATGATCTGGCCCCGTTTGAGATGTATCATAAGGCCCGCGGCCTGCGCTGGCCCGTGGTGGACAATAAAGAAACCCTGTGGCGTTTCCGGGAAGGATATGATCCGTATGTCAAGAAAGGGGAAGGAGTCCGGTTTTATGGACATAAGGATGGCAAAGCAGTTATCTTTGCCCTGCCTTACGAACCTCCTCCTGAAGTACCGGATAAGGAGTATGATCTTTGGCTCTGTACCGGCCGGGTCCTGGAGCATTGGCATTCCGGTTCCATGACCAGACGAGTGCCGGAGCTGTATCGTGCCGTGCCTGATGCCCAGGTCTTTATGCATCCCAAGGATGCGGAAAAACGTGGCCTCAAGCGCGGACAGCTGGTCAAGATCGCATCCCGTCGGGGTGAGATCACCTGTCCGGTGGAGACCAGAGGGCGGAACAAGGTGCCGGAAGGATTGGTTTTTGTGCCTTGGTTTGATGCGGGCCGTCTGGTCAATAAACTGACCCTGGATGCCACCTGCCCGATTTCCAAGGAAACTGATTTCAAGAAATGCGCGGTTAAGGTGACTACGGCGTGATATTTGGTATCTTCTAATAAACAGCTAGATGAGCTTGAGAGGAATAGTGTTGAGAGACATGAAAGATCTGCAGCATGATATTAAATTTGTACTTTGTATCGACAATAGAGATTGCGATGATCTGGAAAAGGGAAAGGTGTATCGGATTATCCCTGATGCTGGTGCAGCAAAAGACGGTTATCTTCGTGTCGTGGATGAATCGACAGAAGACTATCTTTATCCAGAATCCTATTTTGTTCTCTTGAAATTACCGCAAAAGGCTCAGGATGCTCTTTTTGTGGAGGCCTGATGAGTGACAATAACAAGAAGCAGCAAAAGGAGAATGCGCGTCGCCGGTTTTTGAGGGACTCTTTGTCGGCTGCTGCTGGTGCCTTTGTGCTGGCTGTGGGCCTGGGAGCGTATCAGCGTTCTGCACAAGCTGTGCCTGCACGGGCAATACGACCGCCAGGGGCCTTGCCGGAAAAGAAGTTTCAGGCAGCCTGTCTGCGTTGCGGTCAATGTGTCAGGGCCTGTCATGCCAATCTCCTGCGGAACAACGACATGCCGGAGATGAGTACTGAAGGCCCGGCTGAGGTAAATCCCAACGCCTCAGTGGAGCTGGAGCCGGTTCTGCGGTTGGCGGAATCCGGTAATGATATTCCGACGGGAACGCCGTACTTCATCCCCCGGATAAGCCCCTGCCGCCTGTGCGAGGATATGCCCTGTGTGCAGGCCTGTCCTTCCGGTGCCTTAAGTGAGAAGAACCTTCTGGATAAGGAAAAGAAAGAGCCTTCAATTTACCAGGCAAGAATGGGATTGGCCGTGCTCATTAACCATGAGAACTGCATTGGTTTTCAGGGATTACGCTGTGATGTCTGTTATCGGAACTGTCCAGTGATTGATAAGGCCCTGACTCTGGATATGCAGGTCAATCAGAGAACAGGAGTGCATACTCGTTTTATTCCCACAGTGCATTCGGAACATTGCACAGGCTGCGGGAAATGCGAGCGCTCCTGTATTTTGGAGCACCCGGCGATTAAGGTGTTGCCCCTTGCTCTGGCACGGGGGGAACTGGGCCATCATTATCGCTTGGGGTGGCAGGAAAAGGAAGAGGCTGGCAAGTCTCTGATACCTGAAGCTTTACAACTTCCTGCAAGAAGACCGGAGGAACTGCTATGAATGCACGAATTCCGGGCCATGAGGCTGTTGCAAGGAAAGGGTGGTTGCTGGCAAACAGATGGTTGCTCCTGCGTCGTATCTCGCAGCTCGGTATCCTGGGATTATTTCTGGCAGGCCCCCTGCTTGGGATATGGATTATCCGAGGCACCCTGTCTGCCAGTGAGACCTTGGGATTTCTTCCCATGACAGACCCGTTGATTATGCTGCAATCCCTTGCTGCTGGTCATCCCGCAGCATCCACAGCTGTGATCGGGACATTGATCGTTGTGGTCTTTTATGCCCTGCTTAGTGGCAGGGTGTTCTGTGCCTGGGTCTGCCCTGTGAATCTGGTGACTGATACAGCTGCCTGGCTGAACAGGAGGATGGGGATGAAAAAAGTCCTACACCTGAGCAAAAGCACCCGGTATTGGTTTATGGCAGCGATTTTGCTCCTGTCCCTTGGCAGTGGAACCATAGTTTACGAATGGTTGAATCCGGTGACGCTGTTGCAGCGGGGGCTGTTGTTCGGCATGGGTATGGGATGGATGCTGCTCCTTGCTCTTTTTCTTTTTGATGCCTTTCTGTTACGACGTGGTTGGTGCGGCTATCTTTGCCCCGTGGGTGCCATGTACAGTCTGCTGAGTCCGGCTGCTGTCCTTCGGGTCAAGGCGGATGGCCGGGAACGATGTACGGATTGCCAGGACTGTTTTGCGGTTTGTCCTGAACCTCAGGTTATTCGTCCTGCGCTCAAGGGTGATGCACAAAGCACCTCAATCATACTGTCCAGAAACTGTTTGAACTGCGGGCGATGTATTGATATCTGCCCGCATAATGTTTTTCGTTTTTCCCGACGAACTTGATGGAGAATACTATGAAATGGATCATATTCCCTCTTTTTTTTATAGCAGCTGTTTGTTGTTTTTCCTTTGCCTCTGCTGAGGATGATATTCAATCCTTACGGGGGAGCAAGGATATTCTGGCTGATTCGGCACCTGCTGTGGACATGGACTGGCAGCCGACCGGTTCTGCTGTTCCCCGCACCTCGGCTCATCAACCGCCTCTCATTCCCCATGATATAAATGGGATGAAAATCTCAAAAGCCATGAATATGTGTTTGAACTGTCATGGCATAGAAGGGATTGGGGTACCGAAGCCCTTTGCGACCCATTACACGGACCGGGATGGGAACACAGGAGAAAAGATTTCCCAGCGTTGGTATTTTTGCACCCAGTGTCATGTTGGCCAGGTTGATGCTCCTCCTTTGGTGGAGAATACCTTTAAATAACAATCTATAACTGCGTAAACTCCGAGCTGAAGAATCTACGTCTTCTTAACGTCCTTCTGGATTGATGGATATGATTTGAAGCCGAAAGGGTCTGGTTGGAAACGATTATGCCTCCCGTGTTTGGAAAGGAGTTTTACGTTGTCTCTTCTTGATGTTTCCTGCCTGTAGCAAAAAGGGCAACCCCTGTTATTCCGGACATCCCGTTAAAGAGAATATCCCGGATATCAAAGACCCGATTAGGCAACCACCATTGGATCAGTTCATCAAAACTGCCAGCAAACCAGACCAAAAGGCATGGTAAAATCCATTCATGTATGAGTGTTGTGTCGTTTGCCGATGATGCTGGAAAGTGTGCTCCTTCCTCTACACTCCAGCATATCAACCAGCCAGCAAGTCCATAGGTGAGAAAATGGAGGCGTTCTTCAGGCAGGGCAGATATCAGGAAGGCTGAACAGAGCAGAAAGATGATCAAAAAGAAACGCAGAAGAAATTGTTTCCGGGTAATGGTTCGGTAGCGCCAGAACAGGATGAACGGCAAACTGCCAACAAAGAGGGCTATAATTACAGGGAGGAGTATTTCTGTTGAGCGAAGATATTCGGCGATTGGGCGGGCAATGCCCAGGGTGCCGTAGATACAGAGAATATAGGCAAGGGTCAGGGTAATACGTAGTTTTGTGGGTACTCTTGTCTTCTGCATGAGGGATTTTCCAGAAAATACGATGCTGTTTTCGCTACAGGGGTTGTAGGGGCAACGGCATGCCGTTATCCCTCAACACCCAACAGGCAGCTACTTTTGTTTTCGATTCATCTGGGCCTGGAGCAGGTCCCCGAATGTACCCATAGATTGAGAAGCATTTCCCTTGGCCTCTTTGGAGGACGTGTACTCCTTCTTTGCAGCCTTTTCTTCTTCTGCCTTGGCAGTGTAATCTTCTGGGACCAAAGAGATTCGTTTCTTTTCCAGATCAACACTGTCGACTTTGACTGTGATCTCCTGGCCAGTGTCCAGAATCTCACGGGGATGATTGATTCGGCGACCAGAGCCAAGCTTGGATATATGCAACAGCCCATCGACTCCGGGTTCCAGAGTAACAAAGGCCCCAAACTGTGCCAGCCGGGAAACAATGCCGGTGTGGATGCTCGCAGGAGCATATTTTTCTTCAGCCTTATCCCAGGGATTTTCCAGCGTATCTTTCAGGCTCAGGGAAATACGATCTTTGGCCCAATCGAGCTTCTTGATGATAACTTCAACCCGCTGTCCTTTACTGAGCACGTCGTCAACCTGATCAATTTGCCCCCAGGCCAGTTCAGAAATCGGAATGAGCCCATCCACTCCGCCTAAATCGATAAACGCACCAAATTTTTGCAGAGAGCTGACAGTTCCCTCAACCTTATCGCCTTCAGAAAGGGTTTCTTTGAGCTGTTCTTTGAGGTGTTCCCGTTCCTCTTCCTGTACTGCCCGGGCAGAGAGAATGATATTTCGTCCTTTGTTACCGAACTCAATAATCTTAAAGGTGAGTTCCTGTTCTAAATACTCATCAGAATTATCGACCCGGCGTAAGCCCATTTGTGAATAGGGGCAGAAGCCGCGTTGACCAGCAACGGTTATTTGGAATCCACCTTTAATATCAGCAGTTACCTTGCCCTGCACAGGAATATTACTATGAAATGCCTGTTCCAGTTCTTCCACCCCAACCTGTCCGGATCCGATCTTTGTTGTGAAACGTTGTTCACCTCCCCGGCTGCTTAAGAAAAAGACAGAAACCGTGTCACCTGGCTGGGCTGTCAGTTCATTATTCTCATCCCGCAGTTCTGATGCGTTAAGGATACCTTCACTTTTTCCACCCAGATCCAGGAAGATGTTTTCACCGTTGATATCGGCAATAACTGCGTCAATTTTATCGCCCGGCTGAATTTTATCGCCTGCGGTTTTGTCCTGAAAGATATCTGCAAATTGTTCTTCACTCATGTCGTTTGATGATTTGCTGTGATTGATGGGGAGGGATTCTGCACTATTCTTGGGATAAGAATGGTCGTTGAAAATTCATTATGTATTGTTGTTATGTATTGATACGTATTGATACGTATTGATACGTAAGAACCCACCCTGCCAGTGCGGGTTCATTATTTTGTTTGCTATTGCCTCATGATTTCCGTGCCAGATGGGATATTCAGTTGAATCAGGTTTGCAATGGTTTGTGATGAATCTGCTGGTAATGCATTGAAGCTGATATTATTGAAGATCAACTCTGTTGTTGTTTCAAAATGATCTTCCATGATCAGTCGTTTGATTCTTTTTTCCTTATCAAACCAAAAATGGAGCGATTTGACTTGACCGTGAGGTTGCTTGGGAATCAACTGAACAGCAATATCAGATTGCGCGCCTTTTTTGTTTGCAAAACGATGATCTGCCGGAAGAAGATTAAAATCGTCTTTCAGGTCATGCTTGCCAATAAAAAAGGAATAGGTGATATCAGACTGTAATTTATCGGCTGACATAATAATCAGCTGTTTATCTTTTTCTGTATAAATAGAAAGTTCTTTCCCGTCATTAAGTATGATTTGTTTGCCTGGTTGCGTATAGTCCCAACGCATAATACCAGCACTTGTTGCTGAAGGGCGATAGAACACACTATTCCCAGCACCTTTCCGGGTTCTTCCATTGCTGTTGGTGATTTGTTGAAAATCAAAGCTGAGGCTGGTCAGGTTGCGATAATAACGCTGTATATCTTCCAATTGATCCAGTGGGACTTTTGATGACTGAGCCTGTCCTGCAAGAGGAAAAAGCAATACGCAGAGGAATACGCAGAGGTCTAAGAAAGTAGTCCAGAGAGTAGTTCGCTTAAGTATTTGTATTAGCATTTGTATTAATGAGGTTGATTTTTCGACCAAAGATTCCATTGGCCAGCTTTCGCAAGGGCGGGGTGGAGTCAGATACAAAAAAAAGATTTTTTTCAAAATGGTGAGGTTGTTGATTCGTATTTTTTTTTCTGATATTTGATGTTATTTCAGGAGAATTGTCAAGAAAAGATTGCAAATACCGGGCAGTTTCAATTGATGAGTCAATAAGCCGTACTTTTTTACCGATTCTTTTTTGGATAAGAGGGGTCAGAAGGGGGTAATGTGTACAGCCCAGAATAAGTGTGTCAATCTGATGTCGGCGGAGAGGGGTCAAGTAACGTCGTACAATCATTTTGGTCTCGCGCTTATTGAGCCAGCCTTCCTCTATCAGGGGAACAAGGAGCGGACATGCCTGACTATATATTTGGCAGGCAGGGTTGCGTTGTTTGATCTGTTGTGTGTAAATGTCTGACTGAACAGTTGCGCGGGTACCAATGATGCCGATTCGCTTGTTTGTCGTATTTTCTGTTGCTTTAGAGGCTGTTGCTGTTACAACATCTATGATTGGCACAGAATATTCAGTACGTAGCTTGTTAATCGAAGTGGCTGCGGCAGAGTTACAGGCAACAATAATAATTTCAGCACCTTGCCTGAGCAGGAAATCTACATTACGACGAGAATAATTGATTATAGTTTCCGGACTCTTAGAACCATAAGGGGTGTGGGCGACGTCACCAAAATAAAGAAGAGGATATTGCGGACATACCTGCTCAATTGTTTTGGCAACGGTCATCCCACCGACACCAGAGTCAAAAATACCGATCATAAATAACAGATTATTTTTTTCCTTTTTTTGAGCGATTACCAAATGTTTTGCGCAAGTTGGGATGGATGCCGCGCTCTTTACTGGCTTGAGACCGTTCCTCGGAAAGGGCTTTTGCACAAAGTGATTGCGTGCTGCTGAAACCGTATTTTTTCCGGTACTCTTTTGATGTCATATTATGGGACTTCAAGTGCTTAGTGAGCATTTTAAAGGATTGACCACATTCCAGACAAATTATTTTATTTTTTTGAATGGACCTCTTGGGATCCATTGCTGGTTTTTCTTCTTTTTCTTCAGAGGGGACACCGGTTTGTTCTGCTTCTTGCAAGTCCTTAAGGGTTTGATAGGTGTCATTGAGCGCTGTTTTGATTTCTTCCATGCTCATATTGGAACCATTTATTTGTGACTGGATAATGTCTGCGGTCATTTCGACAAGTGTTTTACTCATATTGTACTCCTGTTAAAATAAAATATGGTGACTATACCATATAATTTGTATTTGTTGTGTCAAATTTTTGTGAAATAATAAAATATATAATTATATATTATAGGCTTTATGGATGCAATATAATATTTTCGCAGATGCGCAAGAGCTTTTTTTGTCTTACCTGTTTTTATTTTTGAAAATAAAAGAAGAACAAACCTGTCAGTATTGCGAGTTTCTACGGTTTTGACATCTTTGATGTTTCGATGGTTGACAGGCTGAAAGAGGAAGGTTATTTTACTGATTCTGTAAAGGTAGATTGTTGTGTTTGGTATAGTGTCTTAAAAATACTTATATTACGATTGAGGTGAAAAATGCCGGTTTACGAGTATGAGTGCCCTGCTTGCGAAAAAGTGTATGAAGTACATCAGGGAATGAATGATAGCCCTTTAAAGGCCTGTTCTGTTTGCGGTGGAGACGTAAAAAAACTCGTGTCCATGAGTTCTTTTCATTTGAAAGGTGGAGGATGGTATTCAGACGGATATGCATCAGGCTCATCTGCTCAGGGGGACTCGCAAAAAGCAGAGAAAAAGAGTTCAACTGGTAGCGAGGGAGCAAAGAAAGCATCTTCATGCGGAACAGACAGTGCCTGCAAGGGATGTCCTGCTTCGTCGTAACTCGAATGCGAGCTATCTCTTTAAGTTGTTGAGGAAAGGGAGATAGCTCGTAGTTAGGAAATCTATAAAAAAATAAAATACCTGTTTTCAGGTGCAGAATTACAGGGGCAGACCTGCATGTCTGCCCGGTATAAAAGGGCGAATATATAGGCAAAGGGCGAACACATAGGTTCGCCCCTACTGCAACCGAAATAATGGGTAGGGTTATTTCTTGTTGAGTCCCTTATAACGAATACAGAGCGTATAATAGAACGTATAACAGAGCGCATACAGAGTTTGTGCAGAACATGTTTTTACCTGCCCGTTTTACCTGCTCGGGCTGTGGGCATTGTTTTTTAATTGACAGTGTTTTGTTTTCGTTGGTAGTCTGAAAATGAAGATCAGATGTATTAGAGAGATTATTTGAATAGGAGCAGTGTCATGGTGGGTTTGGAAGCAGTTGCAAGCGGTACATCAGGTGGTTTTTTTGCGAAAATAGGTGCTTGGCTGCAAAGTACGCATGTCCCTGAGCAGGTAAAAGATGTTGAAGTGATTGCTCTCTTTACCAATCCTTGGTTTCTTGTCCCTTTTATTGCTCTTGTTGGCTATCTCATCTGGAAGCAATCTTTTAACGAACTCATTATCATTGGTATCTTTATCATTCTCTGGTGGGTCAGTGGGACAGAGTATATGCAGACTCTTATTGTTGACGGAGAGCTCCAGATAAAGAAGGTCTTGCCGGTGTTAGCTGGTGCTTCTGCAGTTCTCGGTTTTATAATTTATTTATTTTTTGGAAGATCATGAGGATATCCTCTGGAGAAAAATTTCGAATAATAATAAAGAAGTTTTGTTATATCTTTTTAAATCAGGTTAATCAGCATGGAATATCGTAACGCGGTTTTTGTTGTTACCTCAGAGGACTCATGCCCTATCTATAATGTAGGTGAAGAAATTCAGATTCAGGATTCGGCAGTCAGTGTAGACTATGAGAAGCCGGTTTGTCTGATTTTGGTGCGTGAACTCCATAAAGCGCTTGCTAAAAAACCAGGACAACAGCGCTTTACGCAAAGAGCGATGCAGCAAGCATCATTTCGTTGTCCCGGTTGCACGGGATCAATGCGCTTTGAATATAAGAAAGAGCGGGGCTTTTCTACTCTGCAAATGAACCTGCTGCGGATTGCAGATAAAAAAGCGAGAAAACGACATGTAGAAGCCTTGTTTAAGCATCTCCGCACCATGCAAGTGTTTGAACTTCTAGAAGATCATGACTTGCTGGATCTGATTTCAATGCTGAAGCTAAAGCAATTTGACCCCAACAAGGTGATCATATCTGAGGGCACCCGGGGAACCCATCTCTACATCATATTATCCGGTAAGGTTGCCATTATAAAAGGCGAAAACGAGGTAATTGCCGAGATTGGCAGGGGAGAAATCTTTGGTGAAATGAGTCTGCTTTCCGGAGAGCCTGCCAGTAGCTCAGTGCATTCCCGAACAGTGGTCAAATTCGGCACGATTAACGGAAAAGATCTGAAGTTTATTTTAAACAGATACCCTGTGCTTCAGATTTTTTTCTATCGTCTGTTAGTGAACCGGGCCCAGATGAATATGGCCCGGTCCGGTAAAATCAGTTCTGGTATGAGCGGAGAGTTGATTTATATTAATCCGGTTGAGCTGTTTCAGTTAATCAATAGTGGCGGTAAATCAGGAAAGGTTGATTTAATTTTCCATGACGGACACGCCACTATCCTGTTTAAGGAAGGAGAGATAATCCATGCGTCCTTTGGGGAGTTGAGTGGAAAAGAAGCACTCTTTGCTCTGCTATCCAAAAAGAAGGGATCGTTTACCTATAATACAGAACTAGCTGAAAAATATGAAGAACTTCCCGTTCTTGGCGGGTTTATGGGGCTTTTGATGGAAGGTCTGCAACGCATTGATGAGGAGATGGTGGTGAATACAGACTGATTTTGTAGAGACATGGATGTGAAGGGCAACGAAAAAGCCCGGAGTCTGCAGGAACATGATGAGCTATGCAGGCAATAAATTGAGTAGCTGAAGAGTAGCGGAGTAGAAATGCATGGAATATCGCAATGCTGTATTCATTGTTACCGAAGAACACGCATGTCCCATATATAATGTCGGCGATGAATTCATTGTTCATGAATCTACTCTTACCATTGAGCGGAATAAAGAAGTATGCTTGATGCTGGTGCAGGAAATGCTTAAGACCCTGAACTGCTCCAGACCCTTGCGTCCTCGTTTTACCCAGACTGGTATGCGGAGAACCAAGTTTGAGTGCGGTGGATGTACGGGACTCATTCGTTTTGAGTATAAGAAGGAAAACGCCTATTCCACTTTGCAGATGAACCTCCTTGAGGTAGCGAAAAAACGGGCGAAGAATCAATTGATAGAAGACTTTTTCGATCTCCTCCGGGAGATGGAGCTTTTTGAACCTCTGGATGATTTTGATCTCCAGGACCTTGCTCTGCTCATGAAGTTGCAAAAGTTTTCTGCAAATAAAGTGATCATTGAAGCTGGAGAGCTTGGAACCCATTTCTATGTTGTATTATCAGGAACAGTTGCAGTTGTCCGGGAGGATAATGAGGTTGTTGCGGAGATTGGTCCAGGGGATATTTTTGGAGAGATGAGTCTGCTCTCTGGAGAATTGACCTATCCTTCTGTTTATTCGAAAACAGCTGTTCAGCTGGCAGCTCTTAAGGCAAAAGATTTTAAACATGTTTTATCCAGGTATCCTATATTACAAATCTTTTTTTATAGAGTTTTGGTAAACCGTGCCCAGGTAAATACAATACGATCTGGCAATATCAGTTCCGGCATGAGCGGTGACCTGGAAGATATTAATACCGTGGAGCTGTTTCAACTCATCAACTCTGGTGGTAAGACAGGAAAAGTACAGTTTACCTTTGATGCATCTCAGGCATTAACGCTGTTTAATGAAGGTGAGATAGTGTATTGTCAATACGGCGAGTTAGAAGGGAAAGAGGCTATCTTTTCTTTACTGGCAAAGCAGAAAGGCTCCTTTGTCTATACAAAGGGTCTTACTCAAGAGGAGAAAAAGTTGCCTGTGCTTGGAGGTTTTATGGGGCTTGTTATGGAAGGTTTACGCCGTATTGATGAAGAACAGGAAGCAGGTGAGTAGCCGTTACCCTTGATATTTTTGAAAAATAAGGCAGGCATTGGTGCCGCCAAAGCCGTAGCTGTTCGACATAACCCTGTTTAATATTATTTGGCGCGTTTGTTGGACAATATTCATTTCTTGAGCGTCTGGTTCCAGAGTATGAATATTGGCACTTGCTGCAATAAAATCATTATTGAGCATAAGGATGCTGTAGATAGCCTCATGCACTCCGGCAGCACCTAATGAATGTCCTGAAAGAGATTTTGTGGAACTGATTGGGGGAATACTGGCACCAAATACCTGGCGAATGGCCTGCAGCTCAACCATATCGCCAATAGGGGTGGATGTTCCGTGGGCATTGATATAATCAATAGGCGCGGAAACAGAGGCAAGAGCAAGTTTTATGCAACGAGATGCCCCTTCACCTGATGGAGATACCATCTCATAACCGTCAGCGGTTGCCCCATAGCCGATAAGCTCTCCGTAAATCTGTGCTCCGCGTTGACAGGCATGTTCAAGTTCTTCTAAAACAATCAGGCCAGCTCCATTGGCAACAACAAATCCGTCCCGGTGTACATCATATGGTCTTGAGGCTTGTTCCGGTGTATCATTAAAATTGGTGGACAAGGCCCCCATCGCATCAAACATTGAAGTTTGGGTCCAGTGTTCTTCATCGCTACCACCAGCAAAGATGATATCCTGTTTCCCAAGCTGAATCTGTTCCATTGCTGCACCAATGCAGTGAGCACCAGTGGCGCAGGCAGAGGAGATGGAGTAACAGGTACCTTTGATTTTAAAAGGTGCTGTGAGACCAGCTGAAACGGTACTGGACATGGTTTTGGGCACCATGAATGGGCTGAGTCGGCGTAGTCCTCTCTTGCGCATAATATCGGCTGTGGCAACAACATTTTCTGCTGAAGTGCCTCCTGAGCCAATAATCAAGCCGGTACGTGGTGAGGAAACCTGTTCAGGAGAGAGTCCACTGTCCTGTATGGCCTGTTGCATTGCCAGGTAGGCATAGGCAGCTGCATTGCCCATGAAACGGAGTATTTTTTTATCAATATGTTTTTTGCAATTGATTTGAGTAAAGGCACCGATCTGCGAGCGCAGTCCCAGTTCTTTGTAAGGTTCCCAGAATCGAATACCGGATTTTCCTGTTTGCAAGGAGGCCAGAACGTCCTCTGTTGTATCTCCTAGGGAGGAAATAATTCCCATCCCTGTTATGACCACTCTACGCATTATTGTTTTTTATTATTTCTCAAAAGTTATTGTACTTCATGCTGCATCGCTATGGGTTTATTCTTGTGTAAGAATGACAGATTCACAGCAAAAGAACAATAGTTTTTCAATTTCTCAGAAAAGTATGGAATCTGATTACAAGCGAAAAAGCATTACTATTTTTTTCTTAATAAGCTGCTAGGATTCAACAGAAAATATCTTGCCCCTTATGCCGGATATCTTATCATGTCCAGATGAAAATATTGGAGAAGAATATGTTAAAAAAGAAAATTTTAAAGGCATTAACTAACCAGATTAATGAGGAAATGTATTCCGGATATCTTTACCTGTCCATGGAGTCTTATTTCCATTCGATCAGTTTGGCGGGTTTTGCATCCTGGATGCGGGTGCAGGCCCAGGAAGAATTGCATCATGGGATGAGGTTGTATGATTTTGTCAATGAACGTGGTGGAAGAGTGTTTTTGGATACGATTAATCGACCAGATGCGAAATGGGAAAATCCTCTTGCCGTTTTTGAGCAGGTTATGGCTCATGAGGAAAAAGTAACTGCGTTGATTAATGAGTTGATGGATCTTGCAGGTTCAGAGCAGGATCATGCAACCAAGATTTTTTTGCAGTGGTTTGTTTCTGAACAGGTAGAAGAAGAGGCCTCAGTTGGCGATGTGCTGAATAAGTTGCGCCTGATCCAGAACGATTCATCCGGACTTTTTATGTTGGACGCTGAATTGGCAAAGCGAGTCTTTATTCCTCCAGCAAAGGAATAAGGAAAAAATTTGTTGAGCTGAATAAGTACGCTGAGGATTAACTCTTGATAAAGGGAGACTATCTTATGGGAACACGAGCAATTAAACAGCATGTTTTGAGAGTATTAAAGCAGAATGATCTTGCTGAGATTGAAACTGAGCTTGTTCAGTTCCAGGAAAAGGAGCTGGTTAATGCACTTTTTTTTGGGATTTGTCATCCTGATGAGTTGATCCGCTGGCATGCAATTTCCGTCATGGGTCGTGCGGTGGCTCGACTGGCTGACCAGGACATGGAAGAAGCCCGGATAATACTTCGGCGTATGTTGTGGAGTCTGAATGATGAGTCAGGCGGGATTGGTTGGGGAGTGCCAGAGTCCATGGCGGAAATTATGTATCGGCATGATGGGATAACCAAAGAGTATATTCATATGCTGATTTCCTATATGCGCCCTGATGGTGAGGAAGAATGGCAGGACGGTAATTTTCTTGAGCATGAGATATTACAGCAGGGACTTATGTGGGCCATGGGACGATTAGCTCAGAACCGGAAAGAATGTTTACTCGCCCGTGGAGTAGAGCGTGACCTTCCGCCGTACCTCGAAGCTGCTGATGCAACTGTCTGTGGACTGGCTGCACGGGCTATTGGGCTCCTTGGCAGGGCAGCGTCAAGGGAGCCGTTGGAACAGCTCAACAAGCTGGCCAAAAATGACCAAAGAATGTTGCGCTTGTATGATCACGGTGTCTTCTGCACGGTTTCGGTTGCTGAACTTGCAGGCCGTGCCCTCAAGGAGGTTGAATAAATGGACCAGGATCTTTTCCCCCATGTTGCGTGTCTGCAACTACCTCTTCAGCAAGGAGATGTGCAGGCAAATCTGCAGGCTGTGCAAGAGATGCTGGCAAAAGCCTGCTGCCCAGCCAATACCCTTGTTGTTTTGCCCGAGCTATGGGCCACAGGTTTTGATTACGCACATATTCATGCCCTTGCTGAGCAAACACCTGAAATTCTCGCTGAGCTTCAGAAAGAAGCTGCGCAGAAGTGCGTATGGTTTGCTGGTTCTTTACTGGATAAACAACCCACCAGGGAGATCTATAATGCCTTTTTTGTAGTTGGGCCGGAAGGGCAGGTTGGCTGCTATCATAAGCAGCATCTGTTTCAGCTGTGGCAGGAGGACCAGTACCTTGCAGCTGGAAAAGAAGCGCAAGGTATCCAGACACCTTTTGGGCCAATTGCTGCTCTGGTCTGCTATGATCTCCGCTTTCCTCAGCTCAGTCAACAGCAGATTTTTTCCGGAGCCAAGCTGCTTGTCATTTCTGCCCAATGGCCTGCACTTCGGGCTGACCACTGGAAGATTCTTCTCCAGGCCCGGGCTATTGAGAACCAGGCTTTTGTTGTGGCATGTAATGGAAGTGGTCGTCTTGCTGTGGGTGATCTGGCTGGCCAGTCAATGATTATTTCGCCTTCAGGAGAGATACTTGCCCAGGCTGATAAAGAACCTGCTGTGCTTACGGCTGATCTTGATCCAGAAGATGTTACAACTGCCCGATCCCGTTTTTGTTCCGTTGCAGAGCGTCCCTGGTATGGTCAGGATGCACATAAAATCGTTGGACCAGATATTCTGTTGGAGCGGTTATCCCGCATGCGTGCCCAGGGCAGTAAGGTGGTTTTTACCAATGGCTGTTTTGACCTTCTTCATGCAGGCCATGTGAGCTATCTGGAAGAGGCCCGGCGTTGTGGTGATTGCCTTGTTATTGGTGTTAACTCTGACAGCTCTGTTCAGGCCTTAAAAGGACCTGCGCGTCCGGTGAATAGTGAGCGTGAACGGGCCCGGGTTTTGGCGGCCTTGGGATGTGTTGATTTTGTGGTGTTTTTTGATGAAGACACTCCGCTGAAACTCATTCAGGCACTCCTCCCGGATATTCTGGTTAAAGGGGCTGATTGGCCTGAAGACCAGATAGTTGGTGGAGCTGAGGTCAAAGCAGCCGGAGGAGCAATTAAGCGAATAGCTTTTACGTGCCAGACCTCAACTACTCGTATTATTGAGACAATATTAACGTCTGCTGGCGCATAATTTTTTTTCTGTATAAGTCCCTTCGTTGTTGTGGTAAACTATGGAGACGATTCTCTGAAATTATGCCTTTATTATTTCTAACAATTTATCTTTTTGACCTTTCGTGGTAACAATGGGTCGTGACTATACGGATGACTAATAACTCTTTTCATAGCAGAGGCAAGCAAGTATTTTTACAAGCAGGAGTGCTGAATTTTTCTAATACGGTTAACGGTTCAACGATTAATGGGTAAAAAAAATTGATTTCTGTTTTAGATATGCTATTTTAGAAAGGTGATGACGTTTGAATGCTGATACCATGGGCGTTACTGTTTGAGGATTGATTGGGGTAGGCAGCTTCTGTATGCAGAAATAAAAATTCTTGTTAATTGAATTTGTTGTATGATTTCATGTCTGATATATCAAAAATTCTCATTGTAGATGACGATCTGACCTATGTTCATGACCTTTGCGATGTCCTGTCTGCGTATAGTCAGTACAAAGTATTGACAGCCACAAACAGAGGTGATGAGGTCTTTGCGCTGAAAAAAGAGAAGATAGCTGTTCTTGTTGTTAATCTCAATGCGGAAAATATTGATGCGCTGGCCTTGCTGTCTCTTGTTTCTTCATCATACCGTCACATTCAATGTATTGTGATGATTTCGCAAAAGCATCCTTCTGTAGAATATGTGAAGGAATGCCGATTCAAGGATTCTATTTACCTTTATCTGGTGAAACCCGCCAACCTGGAGACAATTGGTTGTGCTGTTCTTGAGGGATTACAACGCCTGGATGAAAATGATTATACCCCTGGAATATTTGCTGGAAAAATAGTTTCTTTTCTGGAAGCCCTTGAAAAGACCTGTCGAGTTCGTGTCCATTTTGGCAGTAAAAAACAGGGTGAACTCCATTTTGACAAGGGCCTGCTTGTGAATGCCACTTGTGATAATAAACAAGGCGTAGATGCTGCATTAGAGATATTTGATTGGCCCCCGCTGGGGTTCACGCAAGAACCGGCAGAAAGCAATGGAGAGCATCTTATTACGCAGAAAGGTTTAGAAACTATCCTGATCACCTCCAGATTAAAAAAAGAGGCAGCTGGCAGTCCGATAAGTGGCTGGGCAGGTGAAAGTTGTCCACTGGAGGCATCCAAGCAGAAAATAAACTTGTTTATAGTGGATGATTCCAGGATGATGCGCAAGGTCATCGCCAATATATTTAAAGACAATCCTGTGGTGCAGGTTGTTGGGGAAGCAGAAAACGGGGAAGAGGCTCTTCAGATCATTCCCCAGCTCAAACCAGACGTTGTGACCCTTGATGTGGAAATGCCGGTCATGGATGGTCTGACCACAATGAAGCATCTGATGATTCAGGCCCCCACGCCCACAGTCATGCTCAGTGCCATGACCGTTGAAGGAGCGGATGTGACCTTTGATGCCCTGAAATATGGGGCAGTGGATTTTGTGGCCAAGCCTTCAAATACTGGTACTGTGAATCTTGAGGAGCAGACCAGCGAAATTGAACGCAAGGTACGCCTGGCAGCAGATGTAGAGCTTGAAGCAGTGAAATATGTCCGTGCTGTGAGTAAGGAAAAAAAAGAGGCTCTTGCCCTTGCTGGTGAAAAATGTGAGGGCCTTGTTGCCCTGGGAGCTGCTGAAGGCGGTTATGGTGCTTTTTTGAAAATCCTGCCTCATTTGTCAGCAAAGTTTCCAGTGGCCTACCTTGTTGTTTTTTATGTCCCGTCCCGACATCTTGACTCCTTTGTCAGCTATATCAACAAACTTTCCCCCTTGATAATTCGCCGTGCAGAAAATGATGCCAAAATAGAAGCAGGTGTCTGTTATTTTGCCTCTGGAGAGGAGTATCTGACAGTTCGTGAAGTGGAAGGGGAGATGGTATTGCATCTTTCTTCAGCACCCTTTGCCACCCGGAGAGGTTCGATAGATATGCTCTTTTTTTCTGTAGCAGAACGGGTAAAAGAAAAAAGCATTGCTGTTGTCTTGTCCGGGATGGGCGAAGACGGTGGAGAGGGGCTAGGGGAGATTCTACGCGTGGGAGGGACAGGTATTGTTCAGGACCCGGCTGGTAGTCTGTACCGGGAGATGCCAGGGGCTGTGGCGGCCCGTTGCCCTGGGGCAAAGGTATTGCCAGACACAGGGATTCCCAGGGGTATTGAGGACGTGCTTGCGGGCTAAGGAGGGATGCACTTGTCTCCCGTTGAGACACGAGCTTGTCTCGCATTGAGACACGAGCTTGTCTCGCATTGAGACACGAGCTTGTCTCGCATTGAGACACGAGCTTGTCTCCCATTGAGACACGAGCTTGTCTCGCATTGAGACACGAGCTTGTCTCTAAGGGGTGTTCAGAGGGAGTATTCAGAGAGGCAGATACGTACTCAACAGGGTTGATCAACCTTTTTATCTGAAAAAAAACATAGTACTCATTGCAATATTAAAGATATACAGATATAAATGAAAGTAGTAACAAAAATTCCATAAGGAGGTATGGAGGCATGTTCTTAGGAGTGCGGCAGAATCAGGCCCGGTACCGGGAAAGTACATCCGGTCATTCGGTACTATCGGAAAACAGACAGGTGGAGGGAAAAGTATGGAAAATTTGAAGAGGAAGTCGTCCGGTTGGTACGGAGGGCTGGGGCTTCGCGGTAAGCTGGTAGCGATCATGCTTATGGTTGGTCTGCTGCCGTTTCTGGTTAACGCGTTAATTGACCAGATTTCGGCGGCCAACGCATTGCAGGAACGTGCAGAGGATCAGCTGAACTCTATTCGAGAGATTAAAAAGGACCAGGTTGCTGGTTTCCTCAAGGAACGTCAGGCTGATATGACGAGTCTTGCGAACCTGTCCGCCTCGCTTCGTTCAGAAGCGCTGAACAAGCTGACAGCGATTGAGGAGGTAAAGCTTCAGGCCCTGCAGCGGTATTTCGGTAAACGTAGGGCTGACGTGGAGATGCTTCGCAACAGCCTGACAACGATCACCGCCATACAGGAGCTGAACGAGTCATTCAAGGAAGAGGGCCGCAGAATCGGCGGCAGTCTCTGGAACGGGTATAAAGAAAAATACGGTGCCTGGTATACGGGGTTCTCCGAAGAGCACGGGTATTATGATGTCTTTCTTATTTCAGCGGAAGGGGATGTTCTCTTCACTGTGAAGGAGGAATCAGACCTGGGACAGAATCTGGCCACCGGAGGACTCAAGGGCAGCGGTCTGGGTGAGACCTATGCCAGGGTCATGAAAGAGGGGAAAATCGTTATAACCGACTATGCCTCCTATGCACCGTCCAATAATCAGCAGGCCATGTTCATGGGCGGTCCGATTCGTGATGAGAGTGGCAGGATTTTCGGTGTGGCTGCTTTCCAGCTTGCCACGGATGAAATTAACGATATTGTTAATCAGCGCGCAGGTCTGACCAGTACCTTTGAGTCCTATCTGGTCGGTGATGCCGACAATCCCACCCTGCATTCCGACCGTGTGGTCAAAGAGGGTAAGATTGGTGATCCCCATGATACACCTGACGGTCGGCTGGCTTTGGCAGGGAAGTCGGGACAACTCCACAAGATCGGTACAACAGGCGTTCTTGAGCTTTCCGTGTATTCACCGGTTGAGATTCCCGGCCTGAACTGGGGCCTGATCACCAACGGTGCCCTGGAGGAAGTTATTGTTCCGAAAGAGGAGGGACAGGCCGAGGATCTGATGCAGAAGTACCAGAAAACATACGGCTACTATGATATCTTTATGATTGATCCCACCGGTCTTATCTTTTATACGGTTGAGCGGGAATCTGACTATCTGACCAATATACTCACGGGCAAGTACAGCAACTCCAACCTGGGACGACTGGTCCAGAATGTTATATCGACCAAGAGAGCGAGCATGGCGGATTATGCACGGTATGCCCCGACCGGGGATAAGCCTGCCGCCTTTTTTGCCGCTCCGGTTACAGATGCCAAAGGTGAGCTGGTCATGGTTGTTGCCGCTCAGATGGCGGACACGAATATTCAGGAGCTACTTGACCTAACTATCGGTCTGGGTGATACCGGTGAGATCTTTCTGGTTGGTGAGGATTATATCGCCCGATCCAACTCCCGTTTCGGTCTGAAGTTATTGGAATCAGAACTGACCGCAACCATTGTGAAGGATGGTTTCCGTCAGGATGGGGCTGTAACGGAAGAGTCTGTTGATTATCTTGGTAATGAGATTATTTCCACTGCTGTGAAGTTGAACCTGCCCAAGGAACTGGGTGTGGATTTCGACTGGCTTATTGAGGCCAAAATCAACCGTGCCGAAGCACTGGAAGCCATTACCACCCTGCGGCTCCAGGCCCTGGGTATTGGTGTTATCATCGTTATTGTTGTAACTCTGGTTGCCTGGTTTGTAGGTGGCGGTTTCGCGAAACCCATTGTTGCGATTGCCGGGGTTGTTCGGCAGGTTGCTGCGGAACGTGATCTTACCCTGAAGGTGGAGAGTACTACCTCAGATGAGATCGGTCAGATGGCTGACGAGTTCAACAACATGCTGGTTGAGTTGAACGCAGCCTTCTCCGAGGTACAGAGTATATCCCAGGCAGTTGCTGCAAACGCAGAAAACGTGGCAGGCCGCGCTTCTGCAAACAGGGACAGGGCCGAAGTTGAGGCCCAGCAGACAGAAAAAACAAGAGAGCTGCTCCAGACAATGGGTAAGACAGCAGGCCAGGTTTCTGAGGGTGCCAGGGCACAGCAGGAAAGTGCGCAGCGTTCCCAGCAAACCATTGCTGAGCTGCTCCAATCCATGGATACTGTGAGTGACGCTGTTATTAAACAGTCTGAAGAAGCTGAAAAAGCTACTGACCGTGTGGGTGCCATGGGTGAGACCGGTGCTCAGGTTGTGGCCACATCCACCGAGCAGGGTAAAATGGTTATGCAGGTAACCGCATCCATGAATGAAATTACTGCTTCTGTACGTAACATGGCTCAGGCAGTAGATTCCGCTACAGCCCAGGGTCAGGAAGCACTTCAGGCTGCTCAGGAAGGTCGATCAGCGGTTGAAAGTACGGTTGCTGGTATGCGTGCCATTGCAGATTCATCTGGTCAGATTTCTGAAATCATCGACGTTATTACAGAGATCGCCGAGCAAACAAACCTGCTTGCTCTGAATGCTGCTATTGAGGCTGCTCGTGCCGGTGCGCATGGTAAGGGTTTTGCGGTTGTTGCTGACGAGGTTGGTAAACTGGCCCAACGTTCCTCTGAAGCTGCAAAAGAGATTACGCAGCTGATTAAGGATTCTGCTGCCAACGTTGATGCAGGAACACGGTACTCTGAACAATTGGAGACTGCTCTGGTTAAAATTGATGCCAGTGGTCGTGAAAACATGCGCTCCATTGAGGAAATTGCCTCTGTTGCCCAGGTTGTTCAAGGTGATATTCAAAATGCACAGGCCCTTGTTCAGGAATTGAACAAGTTGGCAGAACAAATCTCCAAAATGGCTGGTGAGCAGGGTGCTCGTCGTCAGGCAGCTGAAACAGCGCTTTCCTCTATGGTGCAACAGTCCCAGATCATTTCTGCGCTGGTATCTGAAGCAAGTGCCGGTTCCAGTGCCATTGACTCTGAGATGCGCGATATTGTGAGCCGTACTGATCAGCTGACCGAAATGGTTGCTGCCCAGGGTGAGCGTTCCCAGAATGCAGTAAAGATTGCTCAGCAATCCTTTGAAGGCGCGCAAAAAACAGTTGAGGGAGCTGGTGTGGTTGTGTCCATTACCGATGAATTGCAGGCAGCTTCTGAGAGACTCCGTCAACAGGTTGAGCAGTTTAAGTTGTAAGCTTACCTGTTGTCTGTTTTTTCAGGTTCCTATCTCCTTGTTACTCTGCGTTCTCTGTCTTGGAGAGCGCAGAGTGATTTATAAAGGGGGAGGAGAACGCATCGAGGTGATAACAGATCAGGTTTTTTTTCCACTGTTGCTCAACTCATTACGTACTAAAGGAGAAAAATTATGGCTGATACCATGGCTGATACCTTTACAGCCGATAAAATGACCGAGCAGGATGAAGGAGACCAGCAGCTTATGCAGCTGGTTGGTTTTACTATTGGCGATGAACATTTTGGAGTTAATATTCTCATGGTACAGGAGATTATTCGTTCTGCTCCTATTACATCTGTACCTAACTCTCCGGAGTTTATAGAGGGAGTTATCAATCTACGCGGTAATATCATTCCTGTTATTGAGTTGCGAAAACGACTCAATCTGTTTCGCGAAGAAGCAGCGTCAGAAGATCCCTGGATATTGATTCTGGATATCAATAGCAGGGTAACAGGGTTTATAGTGGATTCTGTTACCAGAGTCTTGAAGATTATGGAAGACACCATTGAGCCTCCGCCAGATGTTGTTGTGGCTGGCCTTGCCAACCAGTACATTCGAGGTGTGTGTGATATCGGTGAAAGTTTGTTGATTCTGCTTGATTTTAATCGAATTCTTTTAGCAGATGAATTGAATCAGCTTAGGGCAATAGACGGAGACTAACCATATGAGTAAGCGAGTTCTGATAGTTGATGACTCATCTATGATGCGTAAGATGATCGCAAAATTATTACAGCCCCCAGGCCATATTGTAGTGGGGCAGGCAAAAAATGGTCTGGAGGCGATTGATCTGTATAAGTCGTTAAAACCTGATATTGTGACTATGGATATCACCATGCGTGATATGGATGGGCTTGCTGCGGCAGAAGAAATTTTACGTTATGATAGCTCTGCCCATATTATTTTTCTCTCAAATCTTGATGAAGAAATATATCGGGCTGAGGTTGAGCGTCTTGGAGCTCGGGGATTTGCAAGTAAACATAAGGCCAGAGAAATACTTGATATGATAGATGAAACAGATAGCGAAGGCTAGTGTACTATCGCCTGAGTAGAGGTTATGCTGGTATTTTCCTTTGTTTGTAATGACAGGAATATTCGGATGGGTATGTTTTCCTATATAACGCCCTATATTCTTAGAGAAAATAGCAGGCAGTTTGGTGATGGGTGCTTGTTTGGCTGGTCGCCACACAGTTCATCATAAAAAAACGGATTTGTCGCCTATGTCTCCTTTTTTACAGGCAGCAAACGATGTGAGTTTAAAGAAAAAGACCCAGATTTTTTTTGTACTCAACTTTTTGCTGGTCACAATTGCAGCAGCAGGCCTTCTCTATGTATTAGTTAAACACAGCGGTGAGACTATAAGAATTGTTCATATTGTATTATGTGTAATTTTATTTCTTTTGCTGGGTATTCAAGCCGCTGCTTTGATGTATTTTAAACGGAATATTATAAAACCCCTGGCTGAAATGCAGGCAGCAAGCAGATTAATGGCTGATGGACACCTTGAAACACTCAATCACACAAAAAGGGAGGATGAAATTGGTTCTTTAGGCGAAAATATTAATGATTTAGCGATGAATATGCAGGAAGTTTTGCTTTTTGTCTGGAACCATAGTCAATTAAGCCGGGATCTGCTGGAAAATATTGCTGATGATTTAAATTTTTCCCTGGATGCGGATTCAATTGATTCTATAGACAAAGACATACAAAAAGATATCAGTACAATGCATCGTAATAATGAAAACCTAAAATCTATTGTAATGTCATTTAGTTATTTTGAAATTAAATTGGAAGACGAGAAAATGGTCTCTGATTATCAGCAGGAGCCTGGAGTGACATTCTCCTGAATATACGAGTAAATATGATGAGCTGGTCTGACTGCCAGAAGAGGGAGTGTATACAATAAAGAGAGGAGTCAGACTTGAGAGGATACAGGATAGTAGAATATTTTTTAGCAATGCAAGAATAATCAAGTAGTTACAAGGTGGAGAATATGATAGACTCATCAATGTTACCGGATTTTATTGTTGAGGCGGCGGAACATCTTGAAGTGATGGAAAGCAGTCTTCTCCGGCTTGAACAGGGTTATGAAGTTACAGATAAAGAATTAATGGATGAAATTTTTCGTTCGATTCATTCTATCAAAGGAGCAGCTCAGTTTGTCGGGATTGAGCGCGTTTCTGAACTGTCGCATAAGCTTGAAAATTTACTTGATCTTATTCGTCGGGGTGAGATTACCTTGAGTCCGGCGATTACAGACTTATTAATTGCCGGTAAAGATCGTTTGACCCTGTTAGTGGATGAACTTGAACGTACCAAGGCAGAAGAAACAGAGGTATCTGACCTTGTAGAGCAGGTGCGAAGAGTAATTGAAGGTGAGGACGTTGAAGATGATGCGCCTGAAGAAACAGTGTCAGGTTCAGGTGCTGCCCAGGAAGAAGTACTTCAGGGACTAGGTGAGAAGGAGGAACAATCAGGACTTCTTACTGAAGAAAATATGTCTGATGAGTTTGATGAAGAACTCTATAACATTTTCCTGCAACAACTCAAGGAAAATATACCCTTTCTTTATGCTCAAACTGTTGAGTTGTCAATTTCTGTTGATAAACAGGATGTCCTGTACCGTTGCAGTGATTCTATAAAAAGTCTCAAATCATCTGCCAATTATATGGGCTATGAAAAGCTTACCCAGCATTATTCCAATTGGCAACATGCTATTGATAATGCTGTTGAGCAACTTTCAAGTGGAAAAATGCCCAACCTGAATTTTATGCAGGATTATATAGATGAGATTATTCGTTCATTTCCCCAGGCAATGGAAGGGTATTCGTATGATGATGCAGATGAACTGGGTGATGGGCATCAGGATGAGCAGCACGAAACATCGTCTATTGATTCAGCCCTGAATTCTATTTTTGCTGATGAAGATCCAGCAGGAGTTTCCGATTCACCTGTTGCTCATCAGGAAGAAGACAGTGAGGACACACCAGAGCCTGAAGAGGTGGCAGGAGAAGGGATTGATCTTGATGACGCATTGGATACGATCTTTTCCGATGAACATGGAGGAGTTTCCGATCATGGAGAAAATGCAGATTTCCAGAGTTTGGGCGATGAAGCTTCTCGTGCAGAACATTCTCTGGGGCCTGTAATAAAAGAGGAGGCTGGAAATGCGGCTGAAACAGTTCCTCTTGAATACGAGCTTTCTGATGATGAGTATGACGAAGAGCTTATTTCGATTTTTCTGAAAAAGTTAAAGGGTGATATTGAATATATTCAGACGCAGATTGCAGAATATCTGGCAGGTGCTGATATAAGAAAAATACTTGAGAACTGTCACGATGCTATTGGTCGGTTGTCATCATCAGCCAACTATATGGAATATATGAGCCTGACAGCATTTTGCGAGGTATGGCAGAACGTTGTTGATGGTTATCTTACTGACGTTTCAGCAGGACTTGTTCCTGATATTGCTCCTGGTTTACAGGAGTTTGTTGATAAAATTATAAGTGTTTATCCTCAGATTGTTGAGAGCGAACAACAAAACGGGGATGATGAAATTTTTAGTGATGCTGAAGGAGCTGATGCAGGTTTTGACGATTCTCCAAAAGAGAGTAATGCTTCTGCTGGCAAAGAGGATAAGGACAAAGAACAGGCTGAAGAATTCGAAGGTGTAACTGCCGGTGAAAAAACAGAACATGTTGCACAGACAGAAAATGTGTCAGCAGATAAAGCCCTTTTTGACAGGCTGAGTACAGCCTTAGAAACCCCTGAATATGCAAACAATGTATCAGAAGGGAGCATTGACAGGGTCATTGAAGAAATCATAGAATCTCCAGGGTATGAAGAAGAATCTGAACCTTCTTCAAATGAGGAGAATGGGACTATAGCTGGCTCTCATTTACTGGATCAGGTCGTTACTTCAAGCACTTCAGATAAAAAAGAGGTTGCTGTGGACAACGCTCATACAGATGATATCCCTGATACTGCTGAAGAAAAAATACAGGATACCAGCGACTATGATGAGCCGGTTCCCGGGGGTGGAGAAAAAGAAGAAATAAAGAACGATCTTTCTGATCATTCTCCACAAAGCAAGCTAGGATTAGCGAAATCTGAGATTCTTGAGCAAGAGAAACAAGAAAAAGCCGCAGAAGGAGAACAGGAACAACAGTCTGCAAAGAAAGCATCCACTTTCCGAAGCAGCATTAGAGTTGATGCTGAAAAAGTGGACTTTTTGATGAATCAAGTGGGTGAGTTGGTTGTTAGTCGTGCCTATTTTGCGCAGCTTGTTAATGAGATAAGAGGGTTGGAGATGCAACTTCTTGAGTCTTCCGGGACTTCTAAGAGTCAGCTCAAACCCCTTCATGAATTCGCCTTTCGATTAAGTGAGGCGGGTGTTCATCTTGGTCGCGTGTCCAACGAACTTCAGGAAGGTGTTATGAAGGTCAGGATGCTGCCCATTGATCAGCTGTTTAAACGCTATCCGCGTTTAGTGCGTGATCTTGCACGTAATACAAACAAGGATGTTAAACTGGTTACAAGAGGTGAAGAAACAGAGCTTGACAAAATGGTCATTGAATCCCTTTCTGATCCTTTGATTCATATTATTAGAAACTCAGTTGACCATGGTCTGGAAAATGCAGAAGATCGTTTGCGGGCTGGCAAACCAGCCCAGGGAACACTCATTCTGGAGGCTTTTCACGAAAGTGATCATATTGTAGTGGAGATTTCAGATGATGGCAGAGGGCTTGATACGCAACGCATCAAAGCCAAGGCATTGGAAAGAGGTCTGGTCAGCGAGGATGAGTTAGAGCGAATGCCTGAACAGGAGTTGACCCGACTTATCATGTTACCCGGTTTCAGTACAGCTGAAAAAGCGACCCAAACATCCGGACGAGGTGTTGGTATGGACGTGGTGAAGAAGAACATTGAAAAGCTCAATGGTACGGTAGAGCTTTTTTCTGAGGCAGGAAAGGGAACACGCCTGCGTATTAAGATTCCTTTAACTATGGCTATTATTCAAGCCTTAATGGTCCGGGTTGGAAAAGAAAAATTTACCATTCCTTTGACCTCAGTTGAGGAAACCCTGAGGGTGTTCCGTCATGAGATTTCAGAAATTGAAGGGGTTGATGTTATTCACTTACGTGACAATACCATGCCTATTTTTCAGCTTGCCAAGATTTATAACATTGATCGTCAGGCAAGCCAGGAAGGAAAAATGTTTGTTGTTGTGGTGAGTACCGGAACCCAGGAGCTGGGCTTGGTTGTTGATGAACTCCTTGGCCAGGAAGAGGTCGTTATTAAACCACTTGCTGATTATTTGCGACTTGAAAGCGGGTTTAACGGAGCAACGATTTTAGGTGATGGTGGTATTTCACTTATTTTGGATATCCCTGAGCTTGTCAAGATAGCCAAGGAAAATCAAATATTGAGACAGGGTCAGCGTACGTTGGGTTTTAAGCGAAAAAAAAGGAATGCTGCAGAGACAGCAGAACAGGTTCATTAAGCATTTCCTGATGGATAACTCGGGAGAAAGAGGACCAGATAATAGCAGCAAAGAAATAATGTTAGATGTTGCATTCCTGAATAGGGGGTAAGGCTGCGGTATGGATAAAAAACTTAAAGTTCTTGTTGTTGACGATGCAACCTTTATGACAAAGGCGATCAGTGATCTCTTGGAGTCAGATCCTGATATTGAGGTCGTTGGAGTTGCAAATAACGGACTGGAGGGGCTGGAAAAAATTAATGAGCTCCAGCCAGACGTTATCACCCTTGATATTGATATGCCGGTTATGGACGGACTGCAGGCTGTTCGGCATATCATGATTGAATCTCCGGTACCCATTGTTGTTTTAAGCTCATTATTTAGTGACGGTTCCATCACCTTTGAGGCGTTACGCCTTGGGGTTGTTGATTTTGTGGCAAAGCCATCAGGGGCGATATCAAGTGATATTCATACAGCGAAACAACACATTGTTGACCGTATTAAACTGGCTTCGGCTGTTAACTTTCAGAATATACGGCGAGTTCGGGTGAACGCCCGAAAAAAAAAAGAAGGGCTTGCTGATCTGTATGGATTTCATCCCCTGGATTATATAATTGCTATTGGGACCTCATTGACCGGGCCAAATACATTTATTCGCCTGATGACACGGCTTAATGCAGGACTGCCTGCTGCTGCTGTTATTTTGTTAGAAATTTCTCCTAAAATACTTGCTGCTTTTGCAGAAAAATTTAATGAATTTGTTCTTTGGAAGATAGAAGTTGCACGTCAAGGAACAGTCTTGGAACAGGGAGTTTGTTATATTCAGTCAAACATGCATTCGTTGACTATTGGCTTAAACGAAAACGGTGATTCTTGTTTTCAGCTTGGTGAACGGGTTGAAAATCCGTTGGATACCTTTTTTCAGTCATCAGCTGAAGTATTTCGGGAAAATACAGTTGGGGTTCTTCTTACCGGTTATGGAGATGACGGATCAGAAGGTTTTGCCGCCATTCAAGGGAAATTCGGCAAGACCATAGCCCAAAGCGTGGAGACCTGTGTGTACCCCAGTCTTACTGATACTGCAATAAAGCGCAATAAAGTGGACTTGATTGCTGAAGAGGCACAACTTGCTGAGGTTATTGAGTCTGTTATTCGATAATGATCAATGCTCTTTTTATCTGTTCAATAATTTCCATCCCGACTTTAAGAAGACGGCTGGATATCTTTCCAAACCATCTGCCTGCTTTTTATGTAACACATAATAACTGACTGAATAGATATAACTCTTTATATATTAGGGAAGCACACTATGATTATTACATGCGACAGTTGCAAAACCAGATATAAGGTTGCTGACGATATAATTAATAAACCGACATTCAAGGTGCGATGTCATAAATGTAATTATAGGTTCATTATACATAAAAATGATCCATTGGATGATTCCTTTCTCCTGCAGGATGAGGTTTCTGCAGATGATCATCGCATTATTGCACTGAGCAATCAGAAAGGCGGGGTGGCAAAAACAACGACCTGTCTTAATTTGGCAGTGTCGCTTGCTCATATGGGCAAGAAAGTGCTTGTGGTTGATTTTGATGTGCAGGCCAATCTCACCATTTTACTTGGCTTTCGACAAACCCGCTCTTTTTATGAACTCTTGAACAAGGAGGTCAAAGGGATCAATGATATCATTTTGCATACAAAATATCCTAATTTATCCTTGCTCCCTTCGAACAGTAAAATGGCACTCCTGAAGAAAAGGTATCTAACACAGCATAATTTTGAATATTTACTAAGAAACAGGCTACAGGAGATAGAAAAAAAGTATGATCATATTTTAATAGATACTCCGCCATCTATTGAGTTTTTTACCTTAAATGCCTTGATTGCAGCAAAATTAGTTATTGTACCGACCACTTGCGAATATCTTTCAATACATGGTGTGTCACAAATAAGCGACATTATTAAGGTGCTGAAAGGCATTGATCACGATATAGAATATAAGGTTCTTATCACGATGTTTGATGCCAGAAAAACATCGGAAAAAGTGATTTATGAAAAGATTCGGCATAAGTACGGAGCAATGGTCTGCAAAACAGTCATTGAGATTGACGATAAGATGCAGGAGTCACATATCGTGAACCTCCCAATTCTATACTATGATGAAAAGAGCAAATCTGCTGGTCAGTACCAGGACTTAGCCCTTGAGATTACAGAATAAAAAGGCATTGCGGAGCTTTACTGATGATGACAGAAACACATTCTACGCTGACAAAAAATATAGCCCCGGTTCTGTCCTTTACGGTTTTGGTTCTGGTTTGGGAGGCAACAGTCCGTTTGAGCGGTTGGGATACCAATGTTCTACCAGGACCTTATAAGGTACTGGAAAGCATGACTGAGCTGATAGCCAACGGTTCCATATTCAAGCACACTGTGGCCAGTTTATTTCGAGTGACATTAGGCTTCTATATTGCTGCAATACTGGGTATCCCTTTAGGGATTATTCTGGGAAGAAGCCAGATTGCCTCCATACTGTTCAGTCCGGTTATCAGTTTTCTTCGTCCTATTTCTCCATTGGCCTGGATACCTTTGGCCATGCTTTGGTTTGGAATCGGCGATAAGCCTGCTATTTTTTTGATTTTTTTGGCCAGCTTTTTTCCTATTGTTATGGCTACAACAGTTGCAGTTCACTCAATCAATCCTACATATTTTTATGTTGCTGCTAATTTTAATTTCAGCAGAACAGAAGTCATTCAAAAGGTAGTTATTCCAGCTATTATTCCCGATGTCATTACTGCATTGCGCCTGAGCGTTGCCATAGCCTGGGTTGTTGTTGTTGCGGCGGAGATGATTGCGGTCCAATCCGGCCTTGGTTATTTGATTCTTGATTCAAGGAACGGGCTACGCATGGATTACGTAATGGACGGAATGATTGTTATCGGCCTTATTGGCCTGTTCCTGGACTATATTATGCGCCGTCTTAGCAGGATTGAGTCTGCATCCTGGGGCGTTAAACAGGCATAAGGAGGAAACATAAATGGCACATATTCAGATCAATAATTTGAGCAGGGAATTTGTCAACCGACGAAAAAAGGAGCGCGAAGGAAACGGCCTTGATTATGGTGAAAAGGTTTCAGTGCTTGAGAACATCAATATTGAAGTGGAAGACGGTGAAATGGTCTGTCTGCTGGGGCCGTCCGGTTGTGGAAAATCAACACTCCTCCGTATCCTTGCTGGTTTTGATAAACAAACTTCAGGAACCGTCCTTATTGACGGTAAAGAAGTGACCGGCCCAAGTTCTGATAATATTTTTGTTTTTCAGCATAGTGGGTTGTTGCCGTGGATGACAGTTGGTGAAAATGTTGAACTTGGTCTGCGCCACATGGAAGACGAACAAGCCAAAAAAGTGGAAATTCAGGAGTATATTGAAATGGTTGAGCTTGACGGCTTTGAAGATCATTATCCACGCCAGTTGTCCGGCGGGATGCAGCGTCGGGCTGAACTTGCCCGGGCCTTGGCTGTCAACCCTGATATTCTGATTATGGATGAACCTTTTAACGGCCTTGATTTTTTGACCCATATGAAGATGCGGGAAGAAGTGGTTAATATGCACCAGTTTCTTGGAAAAACGGTTTTCATCGTAACCCATGATATTGATGATGCCCTCATTATGGGAGACCGGGTCGTGGTTTTTAGTAAAAGACCTTCACAGGTAAAAATGAACCAAAAGCTTGATTTTCCCCATCCAAGGATTGTTTTTAATAAACAAACAGAATTGAGTCAACTCCGAGATGAGCTGTTTTTGATGCTTGGAGTAAGCTATGCTGTCTAATAATAGAAAAAAGAGATTAACCTGGTCCAGAACCTGGAGTTTTGCCATAGGAAGTGTTTTCTGGGCCGTCTTTATTTCAGGACTACATTGGTGGCTGAATTTTGATCATGGCGATCAAAAAATAGTAAAAATGGGCTATATGCCTGTTGTTACTAATATGGCTGCGCCTTTGCTGGATTACGCCAGTACCAAGGACAGTGAAGTACATTTCAAAGCTTTAAAGTTCAGCTCATTTGCCGAGATGGGAGAAGCACTTCGCAATGATGAAATCCAGGTGGCCTTTATTATTGCTCCTCTTTCCATTGTTCTTCGGCAGCAGGGAGCAGATGTAAAGATTATCTATATTGGTAATCGGCACGAAAGTACCCTTGTTACCCGGTCGGAATTAAATATCAAAGATTTTCAAGGGCTTGTTGGTAAAACCGTTGCTGTTCCCATGCGTTTTTCCGGGCATAATCTCAGTTTATTACGCCTGATGGAAGAAAAAAATCTGCGTGGAGAGATTAATATCGTGGAGTTGAATCCTCCTGATATGGCCTCTGCCTTGGCGAGCGGTTCCCTTGATGCCTATTATGTTGGCGAGCCTTTTGCTGTCCAGACCTTAAAAGATGGTACTTCTGATCTTCTTTTTTATGTTGAGGAAGTATGGGAATCCTTTATCTGTAACCTGGTTATTGTCAAACAGAGCCTGATTCAAGAGGATCCAGAGCTTGTTGAGAAATTTGTCCAGGGAGCTGTTCGATCAGGAATCTGGGCCAAAAAAAATCCTGATGAGGCTGCTGAGATTGCAGCGCGATATTGGTCGCAGTCTGTTGATTTGGTCAAGTACGCATTACACGTTGCAGGAGGGAGAACGGTTTATGATGAGTATCTCCCCAGGATAGAAGAAATGCAGGAGATTGCAGACCTCATGGTACGCTATCAGCTTATTGAGAGTAATAATATTGAAGGCATTATAGATGCACAATTTGCAGAAAATGTTGATACAGACCATATTGAATCAATAGACGATATTCTTCGTTAGCTCTGTAGGGGGACGGCATGCCGTTCCCCCTACGTATTATTTATATATTGATGCCGCAGCAAGATGGGTTGTTCTGATTATTCATTCTGATTATTTAAAGCGCAATGGTATATACAACAGGAAATTGCAGAAGAAAGACTCCACGGCTTGACAAACAGGTCAAGTTGAGTATCGGCCGCTTGCAGTACCCGATGACCAATGTGGGGATGAAAACAGGGTATACCACCAATGTTTCTGAAACAGGCCTTTGTTTTACCACTGATGAGCTTTTTAAGAATGGAACGATCCTGCAACTTGTTGTGGAGTTGATGGGATGGCAGTATTACCTGCGAACCACTGCTGCAATTGTTGATACTCAATCAATTGCCAAACCTCTTACTGCTGTTGCTGAGGTGGTTTGGTCGAAAAAAATGACCGACCAAGGGGAAAAATATGCTGTTGGCGTTCAATTCAAGGATATTTACGAGGACGATCTCCAGGCTTTTAAAACATATTTGAGGAAAGTGCTTGATAAAAAGAGTTAAGACATTTTTTTCCCGCAAATTTTCTCTTTCATTACCTCAGAGTGGGCTCCAACGTCAATTGATCTTTTATATCGTCTTTATCGGCGTTGTTTTTTTGACCATGGCAGTGGAAATGAATGCCTTTCTCCGGGGAGAAAAAGTTTTGGGTACGCTGAAGGAGCTTATTTCACCGGAAATCTCAACGGATCTTGTCAATCATATTCTTCTCAAGGTTCGTGTCTTGTTGGGAAATCTCCTGCTTGCCATTGGCTTGGTCATGATGCTCTTTACCAAAAGAATTATGTTTCCCTTGGAGCGTATCATTGAAGGAACCAGAGCCATTACGGCTGGTGATTTTTCTACAACCTTACCAGAACAGAACAGGGATGAGCTTGGAGAGCTTGCCCGTCATATCAATGACCTGAATGCAAATGAACAGGAACTGATTCTTCTCACCAAGGGAATGTCGGACCAGCTTCGTCAGACATTGACCACAGGGGATGAAAACACAAGGATTGAAGAAGCCGTACAGATCATTGATGAACTGGAAGAAACTCTGGATGAATTTGGCAGGAGCTTTTATAAGTGTTAGAGTTTCTTGAATTCTGGCAGATGTTGCCTATTGGCATACTCATTGCGAGTATAGCTATGTTTTTTGGTTTAGGCGGTGGTGTCCTGTGGATGCCTGTGTTATTGATGACCACAGACCTGGACCCCAATAATGCTGTGGTCTGTACCATTGTTATTCAGTTTTTTGGTCAACTCAGTGCATCATACAGTAATAATCAGGCAGGCCTGATTGATTGGCAACTTGTTCGCATGCTGATTACCTTTGGTGTACCAGCAGTTGTTCTCGGCGTTATTTTTTCCCTTCTTCTGCATCCGGTTTGGATAGAACTTTTCCTTGGCCTGACGATTTTTTTTATTGCCTATGTTTTTCTTCGCGGAGATGATTTTTTTGTGACAGGATCAGATAAGGCAGATCTTGAAGCAGCCCGGCAAGGACGATTCATTACGGTTATTGGCAGTATCTTAACCGGATTCCTGGGGATTGGGGTAGGGGATTGGTTGGTACCATTTTTTAATATGCGTTGCAAGCTGGCTATGGTTCGCTCGGTTTCCACCAGTATTGCCTTGATGATGATTCTTTCACTCACAGCCCTGACTGTCCATATCCTGTTTGGTCGCTCCATAGAATGGCGGATTGCAATCCCCGGAGTTATTGGTGTGTTGATTGGTGCCCAGGTTGGAGCAAGGCTTTTGCGGAGTGTGCCGGAAACTCATTTTAAAGAATTCTTTGTGCTTATGTTGGTTTTTATTGCGACCCATGTCACCTTTAATGCGTTGTAAAGAGAATGTTGGATATCTGAAAAAAAGTGCCTGTATATGAAACATCCTGTTGGAAGCGGTTTTGTTGGTGAAATAGAAGGGCTTGGGTTAGTGGATCTTGTCCAGTTTGCCTGCCTTGCTGGTGATGATAGAAAACTCAGTGTGCTCAGTGAAGACAATAGAGGGGTACTCTATTTTTCTGATAATGAAATTGTTCATGCTGAATTCGGCGAGTTAAGCGGCGAAGAGGCGTTTTATCGGATCATGAGCTGGCCTTCCGGGACCTTTAGTATGCTCTTTGCCTCGACTAATGTGCGTACGATTGACTCTTCATGGAATTTTCTTCTGTTAGAGGCTGCCCGTCGTATTGATGAGCAGTACAAAGACAAGGCAACCACTGAGGACGATTCTCAGCTCCCTAAAGTTTTGGTGGTGGATGATTCCCGTTTTTTTACCAAAGCATTTATTAAGCTTTTTGAAGAGCAGATTCATGCTCAGGTTGTTGGAACGGCGACAAATGGCAGGGAAGCGCTTAAATTTTTGGAGATGCAGGTTCCTGACCTTGTGACCCTTGATATGACCATGCCGGTCATGAGCGGGGATGTTGCCTTAAAGCATATTATGATACGCTCACCTGCGCCGGTGGTATTGGTCAGTAATTTTAATGATCAGCATTATTCCAGAGTGATGGATTTTATGCGCTACGGATGCGTGGACCTGGTTGCCAAGCCGACCAGCCCTGAATCCTGGAATTTCATTGGTCAGCGGCTCCAATATCTTTTGCTCAATGTGAAAGAATTTTGTGTTGATAATGTCAGCAGGGCAAAACAATTAAAACCTGTTGATCCTGAGATAAAAAAACAACCGGAAAAAAAAGCAGAAAAACTTTTACTGATACTTGGTGGCCTGGGCGGGATGCTGGAGTTACAGAAAATAATTCCAGCACTTTCCTATGACAGCGACATGGCAGTATTGGTCTTACAAAATATGTATCCTGGTATTGTCCAGTTTCTTTCTTCATATCTTGATAGTTTTACTCCCTATGCAACCAAAACGTTTTTGGAGACTAATGAAGTGCTGGGGGGGCAGTGTTTGGTTGGAAATTGTCATGGAAAACGAGAAATAATTATGTCAGAAGGTATTCCAGTGCTCACAGGCCCGGAAAGAGATGATGACCTGCAACTGATCAATACAGATTCTTTGCTCCATTCTGCTGCTGATATATTTGGTGCAGCACTCACAGTGGTTTTTCTCAGCGGGGTGGATCAGGATATAAAAGAAGGGATGGAAGCCGTGGTGACCCAAGGTGGGAAAATTATTTTGCAGGCCCCTGATTCCTGCTTACTCCCCCGTTCCATTGAAGAGATTCGTAGTTTAGGTATGGAAGAATGCTGTTTGAAGCCAGAGGAAATTGCTCCTTATATTAATCCATTATTTTAGCGCACAGTGCGCATGCCCACCTGCCTGAAAAAAGAGATTGCTCTATCAGCCTGTTTATGTTTCTGTGCTGTTGTGTTTTTCTTTTCATATAACTTTTTGTGCCTTGCCTGTTGGGCTGAAATAATACAACATGAAAGTTGACTGGACGACTTCAAGGAGTTGTCAGTACTTTTTACTAACTTCCATCCTCCCTTTGGGGTGGGAGAACACAACACATGAATTGTTATCTTATGGTTCGCCGACGTATTTTTTGTGGATCTTTTTGTATACACACCTATCTCACCACTGTTCTTGTTTTTTTAATACTGGCAGGCCAATGCCTTGCGCCAGTCAATGTCTGTGCCTTTAGTATCGGAGAAGAGAGGGACATGGGCGAACAGCTTTTGCTGGCTGTGCGCAGTAAGTTTGAACTTATTGATGACCCAGATGTTGTCCAATATATCAACAGACTTGGTCAACAGGTTCTTGCTATTGCTGGCCCGCAGTATTTTGATTATCATTTTTTTGTAGTTAATCATGATCAATTTAATGCCTTTGCAGCACCTTCCGGGCTGATTTTTTTTAATTCCGGGTTGATTAAAACAATGCAATCCGAGGATCAGCTTCTCAGTGTCCTTGCCCATGAAGTGGCCCATGTTGTGAGCAGGCATCTTTCCAAGCGTATTGCCAAGCAGGAAAAAGTAACCGCAGCAAGTGTACTTTTTGGGCTGGCCAGTCTTGCAGTGGGAAATCCTGCCCTGACCCAGGGTCTCTTCAGCGGTGCCCTTGCAGCGAATCAGACAGCTGGGCTGAGTTTTTCCCGTCAGGATGAGGAACAGGCTGACCGATTGGCATTTGGTTGGTTGCGAATTATGGGGCGTAATCCAACAGCAATGGAGGCTATGTTGAAATCCATGCGCAGGATAACCCGTTATCGCTCCGAGCAATTACCTCCCTACCTCTTAACCCATCCCAATCCAGAGGATCGTCTGGATTATGTCCAATCTCTTCTGGAAATTGAGCGAAGAAGAACGGATAAACCCTTTCCTGATAAGGAGAAAGGGACCTTTGCTTTTTTGCGTTTTAAGTATCGGGTACTTAGTCAGTCTATTGATCCGGAAGATTTGCGAGTTCATTGTGCCAATACCTTAGCCTCAACTGAGGACCCGGTGCAGATCGCAATGGCGCATTATGGACTGTCCTTGCTCAGTATGCGGGAAAATAAATTTCAGGAAGCCCAGAAGCATTTGAGTATTGTGGAGAATGAGTTTCCTGGTCAAGATATCCTTAAGGTTGATCGTGCGGGCTTATATATTGCTGCGGGTGAGCATGAAAAGAGCATACGTTTATTGCGCAGCATGTATAAACGAGACCCCACTGATATGTATTGTGCATTTACATTTGCTGGTGCAATGGCAAGAAAGGGACAATATGAGGCTGCGGAGAAATATTATCTTGAAGTGGCAAAGAATATGCCCGGATATTCCCAAGCCTATTATGAGTTAGCCCGGGTGAAATCCGGACAAGGTGAACGGGGAGCAAGTAGTTTTTATTTGGCAAAGTACTATTTGTATGAAGGAAGGGTGGAACATGCAAAGCAGTATATGCGTAGAGTGCAAAAAAATCCTCAGGTACCTCCAGAACTTCAGAAAGAAGCAGGAGCGATCCTGAAACGTCTTAAGGAGCTTGATTGACGACGCATAACAATGCCACTTTCATCTTTTATTGTTCTTCCTAAAGGGGAGGAATGGGAATTTACAGGCAGGATATGTTAAAAAGATTTTCAGTCTCTTTGGAAGAACATCTTCTTGAACAATTTGATGAGTATATCACCCAACATGGGTACTCAAATCGTTCAGAGGCCATCCGTGATCTGATTCGTGAAAAGCTGATCAACAAGCAATGGCAGCAGGACAGCGAGGTGGTGGGAGTTGTCACCCTGGTCTATGATCATCACCAGGCCCAGTTGCAGGAACGGATCACTGAGTTGCAGCACCATTATTACCAGCTTATCACCTCAACAACCCATGTGCATATGGATCATCACAATTGCCTGGAGGTGACTATTGTCAAGGGAAACGCGTTTACTGTCCAGGAATTGGCTGAAAAAATGATAGTTTTACGTGGGGTGAAGAATGGTAATCTGACCATGTCAAGCACTGGTGATGATTTGCATTGATTGGGAGCTGGATAACTTTATGAGGCTGAATACTTTTCATGAAAAAAATACATCTTATACGCCATGCCAAGTCCAGCTGGAAGGAAGACGCACTGGCAGATATTGCCAGGCCGCTGAATAAGCGCGGTATTAAGGCCTGTCGTTTTATGGCCCAGCATATCCTTGATGCTGGTTGCAGCTTTGATAATGTGTTCTGTAGTCCGGCTGTCAGGGCCCAGTTAACCATTGAGCTTATTAACAGTTGCCTGGAGGGGTTGGATATTACCTGGCATACCGAGGAGCGGCTTTACACCTTTGACAGCGATCCTGTTTTTGCTTGGTGCAGGACCGTTGATGAATCTGTTTCCGAGTTGGTGATTGTCGGGCATAACCCGGCCTTAACGGATTTTTGTAATGTGCTCACTAATGGCAATCTTAAAAATATCCCCACCTGCGGGTATGCTCAGCTTACTCTTAAGAAGAAATGCCGTTGGCGGAAGCTTGCTGAAGGTTCTGCTGAGTTGACGGAGTTTCTTCGGCCTAAGAAATTGATGAAGAATAAATGATTGATTCGGAAGCCCGGCAGAAGCTCTTCGCTGTTCTTGATCGGGGTATCTGTAGCGGACGGGAGCGGTGCTTTCCAGTTGCGAACAGGCAAAACCAGTTCTGGGTCGGATAAAAATCTCAAAAATATACTGCAGAACCACTTTCTCCGCCTGCAGCGTCGTTTTATACCGCTTCAGGATGGCTTTCGCCTGCTCCAAGACCATTTCTGCCCGATGCAGGGGCTTTTTGTCCTGTTCCATCGGGTTATTATCCCGGTGAGCCAGGTTTTTCTCCACTCCTTCCGTAGTCGGGCTATGTCCGCTATTTTCCCATTTTTTATCCTCTCCTTTCGCTTGACACATATCTCAGGCTGTAGTACCGTTACAAAAAAGGACTGAACTAAACTTAGTTTAAATAAGGAGTCTGATATGATCATTGTCAACACACATGAAGCTAAGACAAACCTGTCAAAGCTGCTGACCCTTGTTGCTGAAAAGCACGAGATTATAAAAATATGCAGAAATGGCAAAGTGATGGCGGAACTTGTCAAGCCAAAATCGGGAAAGGCATCGCCGGGAAAGCTCCCGGTCATCCCCGAGCTTACAGGGGTTGTCTTCAAAGAGCCTGTCGAGGCCCCGCTTCCAGAGGAATTTTTTCCAGATTACACGCTTTGAGGAGATGAATAAATGCTCCTTTTGGACACATGCGCCTTACTGATGCTTGCAGGTCGCCGGGAAGATATTCCTGACAGGGTTATAAAAAAACTTACAGCGCAGGCTGACGAACTCTTTATCTCAACGATATCTTCCTTTGAGATTGTTCTGAAACACCGACTCGGAAAGCTTGTCCTGCCCTTGACTGCCGAGGAATGGTATTGCAAGGCGATTGAAGGCTATGCAATAGAAGAAATACCGGTTAATTCGGCTGTCGCCATGAGATCAGCATCCCTGCCTTTTATTTATAAAGATCCCTGTGACAGGATTATCATTGCCACTGCATTGGAACACAGGATGCCGATCATTACCCCAGATCGGATGATTCCTCAATATCACGGCATTAAAGTGATCTGGTAAGATCAGTAACGTCACAGTAAACGTTGGGGTTCGTGTCTCACCCCAACCTACCAGGCGAAGCTAAGCGAGCCATGATCTGAACTGTTTGTCGGATAAGCCCGACATTATATGGAGTTGAAATCACAAACCAAAGGAGCATGATCGGACAGGATGATATCAGGGATAAAGAATTTTTTTACTGTCAACTCGTTGCTGTACAGGATAAAATCCAGCTGACGTTTTGGGGAGTGACTGGGGTGAGAGGGGAAACCTTGGTCATTGGCATTCTGGAGACCGGTCGCAGCAAGAAAGAGATCAAGCTCCTGAGCACCCCAGAAGATATTGAAATCTCCGGCAACGATGATAGGGCCTTGCGTTTTTTTTACCAGCTTGTAGAGCTGATGAAGCTGACTTTGTCTGTTGTAATAGGTCAGAGAAAGGTGGATAAGAAAAATGGTCAGATTTGCTGTCCTGGCCTCAATGACAAGTCGTTTGACACCCTTTCTGAAAAAATGAAACTGATGAGTAAGGATTTTTTCCTTACTCAGGAGGGCATTTCCCTGCTTGGCAAGAAGAGGGAATCGTCGGGGAAGGGAGCCGGAATGGTATTTAGATTCAATAATATGATCATATCCCAGGCTACGGGCCAAGGAATCGGCCTGGCAACAATTTCCCGTCCGAAAAGAACCAGAATCCACCTCCACCAGCCCGACGATATCAGGAGACAGCCTGGTGATGAATTCGGTGATTTGACGATAGTTCTCTATTGAGCGTTTTAAATATCCCGCATAGGGAACCGGAAAATGAAATCGGGTTCCGCTTCCGGTTCCATAACGGATATTATAGAGTAAAAAACGCAATGTTCCCCCTTGAATAAATCCTTTGGCGTTTCGAACACCGTTTACCGGCCAGCACTGCTGTTATCTGTTTTTGAACTGTCCTTTTTTTCAGTGATGTTATTCATCAGATTGCGATTTTGTATTAAAATTCGGGAATCTATGTTTTGCATATTTCATATGGCATGCTACACATGATTCAGTGAGTTTTGAATAATAAAAGCCAATGAGTTCTGCAGATTGTATTTCAGCAGCGTGCTCAAGCTTTCCGGCATATTTGTGAAACTTTTTGTCCATGCTCATGAAAGAGTTAGGCAGTTTAGAACCAAGCTCTTTTTTCTGTGCATCCGTGATTTGCTGCTTAAGGATAAAGCTATTTTTAATCTTCTTGGCAGTTACAGAAACTTGCTCAAAATCGCCTGAAACGTAAGAAGGAAAAATAGACTGCATACCATTTTGCAACGCTACCATTTCTTTGACAAGCAATACTCGAAGCTCTGATGATAAGGATTCAACGCCCGCTTCAGCTCTTGCACTTAAACTGCATATGAACATTACAATCATTAAAGAAAGTTGTTTTTTCTTCATCATGTCTTGACCTCTTCTTTTATGCATTTTGAACCTATAGAAGAATATTGTGAGTACGTTGTGCTACCTGTCGGTATAGTTGAAGATTTGAATTTGAATACAATGATATGGATAAAGCAATGACTGATTATATTATAGTCACCTTGACTATACAAGGTTAAGATGTATGAGGCAACATCGGCCTGTCCTATAAAAAAGGCACCTCCCGATAATCGAGAGATGCCTTAAAACAGCTTATAAGCCAAAAAGCAAGCTATTCAGCAGGAGCCTCTTCAGGCTCCTCTTGCTCCACAGCATCATTCATAACAGAAGAAGATCGTTGCGCTGCTGAATCATCCGAATCCAAGGCTTCAGGCGATTCCTGGACAGTAGTATCCTCTGTATTCTGAACAGCTTCTGAAGATTCATTCACTTCCACCTCCTCCTGCACAACAGGTAAAGTTGCTTCTTCAGCTTCTTCCTCATCTTCAGGCGGCAGTTCAGGAAGAACAGCTTGTTCCACAGCCTCCTGCTCTGGCATCTCTACCTGCGGAGCTTCCTGCACTACAGGCGGTGTGGCAGGTTCCTTCTCTTCCTCATACCCATTCAGCAGCTTTTTCTGCTTGGCCTGGGTCAGGTCTTCCACCAGCCATTTACCAACCTTGAAATACAGGTCATTATCCGACATCTTGAGGACAAAATAATCATCTTCATCGTTCTTGGCAAAGGCATAGCTCACAGTACTGTCATCCTGGCGGGTCACTGTGAATTGTATAGCTGGTTCCTTTTTGAGAAGTTCAGCTGATTTCACAGGATCAAGCACAGACTGGACAGAGATGGCAGTGATCTTATTCAACAGGGAATCCACGGCATCCTGATTGATGTCCTCTGTGCTCGCGCCTTCCAGTACCCAGATTTCTTTCTTATCTTCTTCCTTGTCTTCATCTTTTTTGGCTTTCCTGGTCAGGAAAATATCGTCCAGAACAACGGACTTGAGTTCATCCTTATCCAGATCAGCCAAGGTGCGATCCAGCCAGCTGTCTGCATCTACATCAACCTCATGGCTGCCCACCGGGATACTGACCACAGCCTTCTGGTCTGTCTTACGGGCATGGCTATTGCGCATGCCAGCTGAGGTACCAAGATAAAAATCTCCAGCAACAGCATCGCCCTTTTTCAGGATTACATGCCGCTCAAAATTATCCTCAGCAGTTTTAAAGCGTTTGGCAGCTCCTTTGCTGGTTGCCACTGCTAACCCCTGGCGGGCATCAGCAAGCTTTTGGAGCAGGTTTTCCACCTGATGTTGACTTGCTGGCGCAGAAAAAGCATTAGGCATGATCCAACCCTTGTCGTTCTTTTGCAGAACCAATTCTTTCTGCTCTGCTCCCTTGATCACAACTGAGGTGATGCTGTCAGGTGCAAAAGAAAGAAACGCCGAGTCCGGTGATGTGGATTCCAGATTGCTTGCCTCTTGTTGATGCACAGCCACAGTCAGCCCGATCTGGAGCAGGAGCAGGGCTGCGGCTGCAAATATTATTGCTCTTATCATGATGATACCCTCCCGGTTTCAGGCTGGAGCAAGGCCAGTTGTTGTTCCTCTGCCTGTTTGCGAATACGAAGCCTGATCAGCCAGATAATTGCCAGGCCGAGCAGGACAAAAGCGTAATTGAGATACTCCCAGAAAAGCTGCTCGTTCTTGCTGATCGGGTCAAAAGGCCGGGAAAAATGGCTTCTGCCCCGAATAGAGAGCAGTCCTCTGTCCTCCAGAGACCAGTCCACTGTATTGGCGATGAGCTGGATCGGGCCAAGATAACTGGTCCGATTCACGCTGGAGCTGATACTCAGTACGGTATCGCTGAGAAAGCTGTTTGAGGCAAACAGGATGATCCGGGCTGTGTCCGGAGATTTATCCAGTTGACGGGCAATGACCTGCTCCTCTTTTTCTTCTTCTTCTGGCTGTCCAGGCATTGGTGGAGTTTCCTCCTCGGTTTGTTCTTCTTTTTGCAGCAGAGGAGAAGGCTTACCCGTGAAATAGGAGGTGAAACCACCCTCAATCACTGCTGCCAGGAGATGCTGCTCCTGTTCACCTTCAACGGCAAAACCAAGTTCTTCATAGGTCTGAAAATCGGGCTGAATATTGGTGGAAGAAGAGAGCCAGCTTTCCTCAGAGCTTTCCAGCAGACGAATCACCTTGCGGTCTTTGTTCTTCTCTGGATCAATGGTGATCGGTGAAGGCCAGTTCATGGTGATCTGTTGCAGACCAGAGGTGATACCACTGTCCTCATTCATGCCATCTGCCCGGATATCAACAAAATAGGGATAATTGACCAGCTGGGTTTCCTGGATAGTGAAACCACCCAGATTGCGCTGAACAGGGACAGGGAAGGGCGTGTTTTGCGGATCAAGAACCGTCTGTTGTTCAATGACCACACCATTATGTTCAAGCCAATCTTTCAGGCCGGTTTTTTTCTCGCTCATGGACAACTGCCGTTGCATATCAATGGCATACGGAGAGGCGGCCAGAATCACGGTTCCTCCTTGCATCAAAAATTGGTCCACAGCAAAGAGTTCCTTCTCATCAAGCTCTTGAGGAGCAGCGACCATCAGGATATCAGCCTCGCCTGAGACCTGGCCCTTGGACAGGTCTGCATCTATGACCGTATGCTCCTGGGAAAGCAGCTCACGCAGGGCAGTGAACTTGGGACCGCCACCTCCAGGAATCCCGTACTGGGGCATGGGCGGGGTGGATTCAGGAACACTCAGGGCGATATTTTTGGTAAAGCCAGTGGCAAAACGTTTTAAACCTGCATTGATGGATCGCTTCAGGCTTTCCTTTTCAAAATCCTCTGGCAGAGGCACCTCAATATGCTGGTCGCCACTGTGCAACATCATGTAGAACCAAAAGGTATTTTGATCAAACAGGCTGGCTGCCATAGGGCGAAAACCATATTCCTGGCTGATCTGGTCAGCAACAGCACCACCGTCTGCCTCCGGATCAACAATGTGTGCTGTAAAACGATCATTACTCTCTGTTTCCAGCTCCTGGGTTAACTCCAGTAATGCAGCCTTGAGCTGAACCAATTCTTCAGGTAAGCGTTCATCCGCAGAAAAATAAGCGGTCAGCTCCACAGGTTTTTGGATAGAGCTGAACAGGTCACCACCTGCCTGGTAACTGTACAGGACTTTCTTGATAGCACGGGTAATATCATATTCCGGGTTACGCAGTTCCACATCCAGGTCTTGTTCGTTTTGGCTCTTGATTTCAATGAGATCCCGGAAACCCAGGGTTTCATATTGATCACCATAACGGATCAGGATATCAAAATAGGAATTGGTGACCGATGCCTGATATTTACTGGAGGTCTGAAAGGGAACAGGCCGGATGCCGTATTTCTGGCCAGCCTCCTGTTCCAGTTCAGGATTATCTGCCGGGTCAATAAACTCCACCCGCACCTTATCCTTACCAGCAATGGCGTATTCTTCCAGCAGATCGCGGAGCCGGGGCACCAGCGGAGCCAGCAGAGGATGAGTCTGAGCGGAAAAATAGCCGCGAATCAGCAGAGGTTCCTGAATCTGTCCCAGATAGCTTTTGGTTGCATCGGAAATGGAATAAATATCCCCCTCAGTCATGTCGGAACGCAGTTCGCCCATGGGGGCAAGCCAGAAGTTGGCAACCAGGAAATTAGCGATCAGCAGTCCACAGGCGATCTGCCAGGCCCGATGGTTGCTGTTCACCGGATTACCTGCCCAGCGGATCTTCTCTAACCCGTAGATATTCAGGCAGAGAAAAACCCCCATAATGCCAACGTAATAATAAAGATCGCGGAGGTCTATCACCCCTCTGGTAATGGAATCAAACCTAGAGCCTGTTCCCAGCAGCTGGAGAATTTCAGCTCCTTGGTTGCCAAGAAAAGCAGACAAGGTATCAGAACCGATCAGATAGAGCAGACCGCAGATCAAAGAGGTGGTGATCAGGCTGACAATCTGGTTTTCTGACTTGACGCTGACAAAAAGACCAATGGAAATATAGGCTGCTGCCAGAAAGAGCGAGGCCAGATAGCCGCCCAGCACTGGTCCCCAGTCCAGCGGGCCAAGAAAACTCACCGTCACAGCAAGAGGCAGGGTCATGAGCAAGGCCAGACCGATTAGGGCCAGGCAGGCCAGGAATTTTCCCAGGACTAAAGTGATGGGGCGCACTGGTGAAGTCAGGAGAAACTCCAGGGTTCCGGCCCGATGCTCTTCTGCCCACATCCGCATGGTAATAGCTGCCACCAGAAAGATGAGCAGAATGGGCATCCACTCGAACAAGGCCCTGATTTCTGTGATGTTGCGGGAGAAAAAGGTTTCCACCCAAAAGAAAATAAACAGGCTTATCGCAAGAAAGGTGCCAAGAAAAATAAAGGCCACAGGCGAGCTGAAAAAGGCACTAAATTCCTTGCGGGCTATGCGTAATAATGTGCTCATGCTGCACCTCCTCGTTCGCTGATCTCGGCAAACACGGTTTCCAGATTGCGGGATTCAAAATGCAGGGCAAAAAGCTGCCAATCCTGTTCATGAATCCCTTTGGCAAGGGCTGCTGCTGTTGCCTGTCCATCAGTATCTGCATGCAATTCCAGCTCAAAATGTTGATCCCTGCCAGCTGTTACAGAGGTAACCTGTTCAAAGGATTGAAAGAGTTCCAGAGCAGCATCTCTTGCTCCATCCGTGCTGATAAGTAATTTTGAACTGTGTTGCAAACCATCCACCTGAGCATCCAGTGCCAGAGCACCATCTTTGATAATAAGCACCCGATCACAAATAGCCTGTACTTCCTGGAGGATATGGGTGGATATGATGACAGTAGCTGTCTTGGCCAGCTCTGCTATCAAGGTACGCATATGCTGGATCTGAGTTGGATCAAGTCCATTGGTTGGCTCATCCAGAATCAGGATATCCGGCTTATGCAAAATAGCCTGGGCCACACCGGTACGCTGTCGATACCCTCGGGAAAGGGTGGAGAGCTGCTTAGTCGCCTTTGCCTCCAGAGCTGTTCGGGCCACAGCCTCTCGGATCAGGGCTGGCCGATCCTGCTGGCTAATCCCGTGCAAGGCTGCGCTGTACTCCAGATAATCAAGTACGGTCATTTCCGGGTAAACTGGACAGTTTTCCGGGAGATAGCCTATTTTATTCTGGATCTTCCGACGTTGCTTGCCAATATCCAGCTCATCAATAAGGATATTTCCCGCTGTCGGTTCAAGATACCCGGTCATCATCTTCATGATGGTGGTCTTGCCTGCACCATTATGACCGAGTAGCCCAACGATTTCGCCTTGGCCGATCTCGAACGAGACATTATCGACCGCTGTAAAGTCTCTATACTTTCTGGTGAGATGTTCAACTTTGATCATGTGTACAACTCCATGTACTTGATTGAAAAAAAGTACTCAACGAACAAGAACGTTTTTTGCCGGAATAAATGAGAAAACAGGGGAATATGGCTCGTGAAGGTCGGGGAGGGAGTGGGCGGTACAAGAAGACCGCCTGCGCTCGCTCAACCGATGCCGGGACATCTCTCTGCTTTTACAGAGTTTCCAGCAAGGAAAACAACAGAGTAAAACAATAAAAACAATGGTGGAAAAGTCAAGGGGCAGAGGTATTTTTTGTGTGAAAGTATTGTCATCACCGGCAATGCCAAGCATGGCAGCGAAAACAAACCAGGGCAGGCACGGGGACCTGCCCCAGCAGAACTGTTATCATTGTTGGATGTGGTCTAGGATACAAGCTGAAAAGAAAAGCTTAAACACACCTTTCACATTTCATTTCCCTGTAAAACTCTCTCTTCCCCAAGTTACAAACAGGGCATGACCAATTTTCAGGAAGTTCATTCCATTGTGTCCCCTCAGGAATACCATTTTCTTTATCACCAACATCTGTTGTATAGCTGTACCCACAAATTGAGCATTTATAAGTATCCATATTCCCCCTCCTTCTAATTACGACAGTACCCTACGTATTATCTCTGTCTCTTTACAGTAATAATTATCATTTAATAATTAAGTAATCAAAATATATATAGTTGGTCAATGATAAAATTTGAATATATAAATAATTTGTTTAATCCTTCTGGTTTAAAGGATTTATTTCTTTTCTCGAAAAATTGTTTATCTGGAGAGGAGTTGGTTTTTGAAAGTATAGAGTTGGAGGATGATTCGCAGTAAGCAAACAAATTTGTATTTATTTGTTGTAATAACGAGATATTGAGATGATTCTGGCTGAGGTGGAAATACTATTGTATTGGAGATATTATTATTAAAATATAATTTTTTGATGTAAGCGTCATTTTTTTTTTGACTTCGTTTTTGGTGAGTGATAAAAAATATCTTATAAGATAATTATTATCAGTACAAAGGAGGAGTAAATGAAAAAAAAGAATCTTATATTGATGGTATTGCTGGCAGCAAGTCTGGGGTGGGCAACAAATTCTTTTACAGCGGTGTATACAGAACATATTGTTAATGTTGAAGGATTAACCCTGGATGAGGCGAGAGAAAAATACGGTGTTGACTCTGGGGTCAAACATCCGGTAATTTTTGAAGTGAACGGACAATCTGGTCCAAGACATTGTCGGCCCATCCTTGCCTCTGGCGGCGCTCAGGCCTGTCCTACAGCAAAGATTTTCTACCAGTCAACACAAGTTATTCCGAATTATGATGGAACCAGTACAATGAAAGTTGATATTTATTATGATATCAACAATGAAGTGATTGTAAAGAATAACTGAGAGGTCAGGTGGAAAGAATTTTTTTATCTATGGTAGAGTAGATACCATGCATGCTTGAGGGGCGATCTGTATGATCGCCCTTATTTTTTGGTTAGTAATAAAGAGCAGACATAATCTCCCGAACCAATGCATCCTTCCGCTCTCCCAGGGAAATGCGGTTGCGAATCAGGTTGGTGTACACACCAGCCCTGCTTACATCACCAAGAAAAATCATACCCACAAGACGATCCTGATCAAAGATCAGTTTGCGGTAATTCTCTCCCTGGGCCTCTGTATACACAGCATAGTGGGAAGAATCAGTATGGAGCAGGCCAGCAGAGATAATGGGCAAGCCGCCAATTTCAGTGCTGTTGAACGAGGAAAGGAGTGGCGGTACAAGTGCCTTAATCCCGCTCATGTTAAAGCCTGCTGTTCGCCCCATATGGACAGCATTTCCCCACAGGGCACTGACCACATCCTTGCCAATAACCGCATCATGGATTTGGACCATATCACCGGCAGCATAAACATCCACGACGGATGTCTGCATTTCCCGGTCAGTCAGCACAGCCTGATCAATATCAATGCCGGAGTCTGCAAGAAATTCCACATTGGGCCGCACCCCTGCCATTAACAGGATCAGGTCTGCTGAAATGGTCTTTCCAGAAGCAAGCCGAACCCCTGTGGCTTGACCATCTGTAGCAAGGATTTCCTTGGCTGAATCATTGCTGTGAATTTCCATCCCTTGCTCACAGAGCTTATTACTCATACGGCGGGCTGTTTCGGTGTCTGCTATAAAGGGCAGGATATGGGAGCGTTGCTCCACCACAGTGAGATGTACACCTGTGCGTTTGAGGGCCTCAGCCATTTTGACACCTGCCAAGGCCCCACCAATGACCACGGCATTCCTGCATCCTTGCAGGGCCTCCCGTACCTTGAGGGCCTCATCCATATTACGCAGGGTAAAAACCCCTTGGCTGGCAACCCCAGGGATATCAGGGATCCGGGAGGAGCTGCCTGCTGCCAGCAAGAGCTTGTCATAGGAACAGGTCGTGCCTGATGCCAGGCCAATCATTTTTTTTCCAGGATCCACACCAATACATTGATCATGATGAAAATGCACTCGTTCATCATTTGTGGGCTGCTCTGTAAACAGGATGTCATCCACAATGCGGCTGTTATCCAGGAGAAAGGGAATCAGGGCCCGGTAATAAAAAGGCATTGCTTCATCAGCAACCACCTGTATTTCAGCATCAGGTCTGTTGGCCCGGATCACGTTGAGAGCTGTGGTGGCGGCAATAGAGCCACCAACAATAACGTACCGCATACTCAGCCCCCTTTTTTGAGCAGAAGTTCTTTGCGTCGTTCCAAAGGCAGGCTGTCCACATCAACCAGCTGCAAGGCCCTGGTCGGGCAACCAGCCACACAGGCCGGAGTCTCCAGGTCTGGACAATGATCGCATTTTACCGCGATATGGGCTTCAGCATCCCGGACAACCACGCCAAAGGGGCAGGCCATGATACAGGACCAGCAGCCCATGCAGCGTTCTTTTTTGCGGCGGACAAAACCTTGTTCATCCCGATAGATACTGCCGCTGATGCAGTCAACAATGCAGGGAGCCTCTTCGCAATGACGACAGATCACCGGGGTCTTGCCTATTTCTCCCTGCTCCACAAACAGCCTCCTTTTTGGAGGTCGTACCTGGCTTATTGCGGCAAGCAATGTTTTTTTCTCAGCATGGTTTTCCTCAGCATGGGCGATTCTGCATTCTATCTCACAGGTCTTGCAGCCCAGACATTTATCAGCTTGTACATAAATAACTTCCATGACCGCCTCCTTATGACAGGCCCAGATCGGCCCGACGTTCATCAATCACTGCTAACAGGGCTGTAGCAGCCTTGTCCGGGTCCGGTTCAACAAGGAAATAACCGCCGAGCAGGTCTTTTATTGTAGCGGTCAGGGTCTCTGTTACCAGCGTACTGCCCAAAACCGGGGGAGCTATTCCAAGATGGGTGGGGAGTCCGCCAACCACGGCCCAGGTGCCAATGGCCACGGCCTTTTCTGTGACAGGTTCCGGTGCAGAGGCAACCACTGGCAATTGGCTTGTATCCACACCCAGTTTATTGGCCACAGCTGTTGCAACATCCACAGCCCTGGGATTATCCACACAGGAACCCATGTGAAGGACCGGAGGCAGCGGAGCCTCTAACCCGGCAGCCTCACCAATAGCCGTCAGTACAGCAGCCAGACCTTCCCCGGCATATTTGGTTGTTGCTTCTGAGGTCATGAAGCCGTGGCGGGCATAGGTGGAGGAAGCGCAGCCTGTGGACAGAATCAGGACGTTTTCCGCCAGCAGCCTTTTGATCATTTCCACGTAGTTATGGTCCTGGGGTACTTTGACTGTATTGCAGCCGGCAAAGAGACAGATGCCCCGAATATTGCCAGCAACGATATTGTCAATCAGCGGCTTGAGCGGATCCTCGGCATTAACCTTGGATAAGGCACCAATAATCGCTTCTGCTGAAAAACCTGCTATGGCAGTGGAAGATTCCTGGGGGATACAGACCTTGTCCGGGTTGCGGGACTTGAAGCGTTCAATAGCCTGCTGAACAATGGCCTTGGCGCATTCCACCGCATTTTCATCGCTAAAGGCCATGTGTTCGGCACCAGGCATCTTGGCAATGGGCATGGTGGTGATGACCTTGGTATGAAAACACTCTGCAACGCTGGCCACAGCCGGCATGATGCATTGGTAATCCACCACCAGAGCATCCAATGCACCGGTCATGATGACCACTTCCTGGGAAACCGAACTGGTTGCCAAAGGAATACCGTGTCGCATCAGGACTTCATTGCCAGTGCAGCAAATACCGACCACATTAAGGCCCTGGGGAGCACCTGCTTCTTTTGCCGCAGCAATCAATTCAGGTTCAGACGCAACCTGGGCAATAATATCACTGAGCAGGGGATTATGACCATGCAGGGCAATATTAACAGCATCTTCTTTAATAACACCCAGATTGGCCTTGCTGATCACTGGCTGCGGGGTACCAAAGAGGATGTCAGAAAGATCAGTTGCCAGATGACAGGCCGTGTAATCAGCCACTGCACATTTCAGGGCACCCAAGAGGATGTTGACCGGGTCAGCATCCACGCCATAGGTGGTCCGATGCATAACCTCGGCAATGGTGCTGTCAATGCTGGTAGGAACAATGCCCAGTTTGTTGCAGGCTTCAATCCGACCTGCGGTGACCGTGGTTGCGGCCCAGGTCAGGGGCTCTCCTGTATCGCTGAATTCTGCCAGGGCCTTGTCTGCGAGCTCCTGGGCAATATTAGTGATTGATCGGTCTTCAACAGCAATACCGCAACGGGTAGCAACGGCTTTGAGCTGTAACCGTTCAGACCCCTCTCATTTTTTTTACGCAGCAAGAGGCAGAGGAGGCACATCCAGCCCCTGGCGCCGAGCCGTGATAACCTCAGCGAGATATTTCCACGGACAGGCGTTGCGCTTCTTACACGTATCAATCACGCTCGCAAGTATGGCGAACACATGACTGCCTTGGCCATTACGGGTACCGTGGCTTAATTTGCGCGCAATAACCCAATGACGTAGTGCTTGCTCCGCCTCATTATTGGTCAG
>NZ_JALAAI010000005.1:0-68268 GCF_052785085.1 Candidatus Electrothrix sp. | reverse complement strand
TTATCTATTTTTCGCAACTCTTCTCTGGATAGGTGCATGCGAACTCAGAACGTGGATAGATCTCGTAAAAAACGTTGTGACCCTTAAACTATCGTGATCTTCTTTTTTTGTCCAATCTTTTTTTGTGAGGAATGAGGGGGGTGAACGGTTACGTCCTAAAATGTGGGTCCATTATAACCCGAGCAAGTTTTCAGTGCCCATAATAAAGAAGTAGCTGCCAGCTGTTTCATCCCCGCAGACAAATTGCCCATTCCAACTGGTAAACCATCTTTATCTTGATAATGAACACCGAAATTATCATCTACCGCAATATGCTGAATCAGCACATTTGAAGTCATGAGCTGTTTGAAGTACTGATTTATAAACTTTCCGAGTTCATCCTTTCGCTGCTTTTTCAAGCGATCTTTATATTCATTGAAAAATCTTTGCACCTCACGAGCCTTATCAATCTTCTTTCTAAAAATTTTAGTAACCTCTAGTGATTGCTCCTTTCTACCAATCTCTCTCTTTAGCTCTTCAATTTTTTTAATAAAACCATCTTCCCTGCTATTAACTTTTCCTAATTGATAAACCAACTCGTCACGTTCACTCCTTTTTTCTTTAAGAACGACTTTCCGCTGCTCGTAATCTTGTTTTTCATCTGCTGATAATCCACCGATATTTTGTACTTCTTCATCCAATTGATAAATTTTCTTCTTTACAGCTTGCAATTGATCAAATGCCTTTTTTCTTTCTACACGTAGAAGGCGACTGTCCAAATAGGGCTGTATGCATTCTTGTAAGATGTTAGCGTCCGCTATATTCAAAGGGAAGAAGGAACTATTTACTCCCCTTCTCTGACCCTGTGTATACTCCTCAAGTTTTCTGATCAATTTTTCTTTATAAAACCCTTTTTGTTCTTCAGAAAGCGGCAACACTGGATTAAGAGGAAATGGTGGACGGTCAAAGATATCATCCGGTAAAAAATCTCGGAGTTGTTCCACCAAGGAATTATCCTGTACGCTATTCTCTGCAAGTAGCTTGTTCAATTCGCCCTGAACTTTGCTCAACAGTTTCTCATTCGCCAGCAGGACAATATCATACGGTAATTCCTCACCTATCTCATTGACAAGCTCTTCCTTTTCCTGCTGGAGTTCTTTAATCCTTCGTTTAACACTAACTTCATCCTGCTGACTTATAAAACTGCGGGAACTCTCCTGCCTTTCCTGCAATTGAGCAATTTCCTCTTCCAACTGTTCAAGATCGTATTGTATCTCTTTTTTCTGCTGCAATTCGGCCTGAATCTTTTTCGCCACAATGCGGTAGTCATTCTTTGCCTTTTCCAGTTCCGCTTCTGCCGCCTGATCTAATGCTCCGTCGCTTCGCCAATCTGCAATGGCAGCTTTCAGAGCTTCCCGGAGATTATTCACATGGGAAATATTTAACAGCCGCTCTATATGCTCTGCGGTTCGAGCAATATTCGCTGAAGCCAACTCCTGGATTTTTTCCCCATCAAAAAAGAAAAACGGCACATATTCTTCAGGCAAGCGCTTATCCAAAAAGGATTGCGCTTCCTCATTTTTCAAAACCTTGGAGGAGACCCTGATGCTCAACTGTTCATCATATCGATCGTTTTGTACAATCCACTCTCGACGAGCAATTACTTGCTCACTATTTTCTCTCCATATTATCTCAACGCTGCATAAGGCGTTATCCGCCTTGGCACGGCGGTTGATAATTCCCCACCAGTCATCGCCTGAGCCTATAACATAGCGCTTTGGAGAGGGCCTTCGTTGACTTTGTACTTCTGAACGCAGATCATCGGTCACGCCAGTAAAAAGCAATTTTATCGAATTAAGAAAGCTGGTCTTACCAAACCCGTTTCTCCCGCTGATCAAAACAATATTTTTCTGATCGGTTTTTCCGGTAAGATCAAAAATAGATTCTCCATAATAGGAAAACATATTGTTAAGGATAATTTTTTCAAAAATCATTGTTCCGCCGCTTCTGCCGCTGTAACGGCATGTTCAATGACCTTTTGAACATCGCGTACCAATGCCTTTTTATTCCCAAGCAAGTTTGAAGGCGGATATTTCTGGACAACCAAGTTCATCAATTCATAAACCCATTGTTCGTTAATTTCATGTTCGGCAGCCAGCTCAAGTAAAAGTTCATCCCTTTTATCACGCTGAATTTCCATCAAATCACCCTCCAATTGTTTTATGTTCCGGCCATATTTTTTTGCCAGTTCAAAAACCAATGTTCCACGGGTATCAAAATCTTCTGCCCATTGTAGCTGAATATGGGCCAGCTCATCATCATTGATAAGACGTTGCTTCGTATCCACCTCCAACTGTAACAATTCCGCAAGTATTTTCTGTCGCGCCTCTGGTGTAAACGGCCCTTTGCCGCCCGGAGCAGGGCTTCCGTCTCTTCGCTGGTTCATCCGCATCGAAGGATTAGGGCGTATATCATTTCTTAAACGATTTCTGAAATCATACAAAGGAGTAAGTTCGGTCGCGCCGGAATCAATAAAGCCCTTCATGGACTTATCTTCCCTAACCACCGTACAGGTCCAGCACCCGAACCGGCTGTTGCCACAGGATTGCGTGTTTAAATCCAAAGCGACCGGGCATTCACCGCCACTGGCCTGCCGATAGAGATTTAACATGAATTTATGGTCTATCCCCCAAGGTGCCGGATTGTTTGTAAACAAATAATCCCAGACCGAATCGGTATCCCAATAGGCAATGGGCGACATAATCAAGGCGTCGGGAATATCTTCATGAGAATGGAGGCCGCGACTGGTGTACTCGCGTGCCTGAATGGTCTTAGCACGATTGGAACTCTCTGATTTTCTCACACCAATCAGAATGATTACCCCGCCATGTTCTTTGACAATCCTATCAATCACCCTCCGGCTCGGCTTGATCTTCATTTTTGTGGTACACCAACGGAAGCTGGAAGTCGGTGTCGGATACCCCTTCCCTATGACATTAAACCAGAAGCTCTCCTTGGGTGTCGGCTGAACAATATGAACAAAGAGAGGAAAACGGCATTGCTTGGCATGTATTTTAAGTTGCTGCAAACTCGTGTGAATATAATCGGCAATGTTCGGCGGTTCCACACGGGTGTCAGAACAGACAATGTGAACGGGTTTTACCGCCTTATCGCCCAGTTCAAGCAACAGCTCATACACCAGCTGCAAAACCAACGTCGAATCTTTGCCCCCGGAAAAAGCGACAACCCACGGCCTATCATCAGCAAGATAGTTGCTACGTAAAGCATCACGGGTTTCCTGTAATAATTCTTTCAATGCGTCACCAAAAAAATCAACAATATACAATTCATCCTTTCTCCAACCTCGCTATCTCCTCCGCCGACAAACCGGTAGCCTCAGCCACAAGTTCAAGAGCAACTCCTTCGCGCATCAAATTTTTCGCAATCAGCCGTTTTGCCTCCTTTTCCCCCTCTTTGACCCCCTCTTCAAATTTCGTCTGCTGAAGCTCCTCCTGATGATATTCTTCTATCATTCTGGCCCGTTCCTCCGGCGATAGATGATCCCGACGAATGGACTCAAACAGCTTCTGGATAACGCCCTGAGCATACAGGCTCTCATCCACTTCTTCATCCAGAGTGTCGTCAATAGCCCGCAGCCATTCACGGTACGGCTCCGGTGTTGCTTCGGAAACGTATTTCGGACAGAGATAGATAACCTTATGTGAGACTTCCTGAAGCGGCTTGCCTGCCAAATCATGGGGATCAAAATCAACCACTGCAATATCCCGCTGATGACGGTCACCCGAGGTGAGGACAACCACGGTGTACACCGTCAAGGGAGGACGATAATTTTTAGAGCTTGCTACCTGTTCCAATAAGGCCGCGCAATGATAATAGAGAAAGCGGTCATAATGGTCGTTCAGTCGGGCATGCTGGATATCGACAATAAGCCGATGCTCACTGTCTTCGGCAAAGAGATCAAAGCGGGGTTTGACGTGGCCGATGGGCGGATCAAATTCTTTTTCCGTCTCCACATGGTCAATACTGATGGGCCGACCGATCATAGCCTGAGCAAAGGCCGTGAAAATTTCCGGGTCACAAAAAGCCTTTTTAAAAACAACTCCGTACTTCAGGGATGCTACTTTTTTCATATACGTTCACCAAGGTCATCTTTCATCATGAATTCCGGTCTGTTTCCAAAGCCGTTATCTCCTCCGCTGACAACCCGGTGGCCCTGACCACAAGCTCCGTGGAGACTCCATCCATCAGTAAATTCTTTGCAATCAACCGTTTTTCTTCCTTTCTGCCCTCTTCAAATTTCGTCTGCTGAAGCTCCTCCTGATGATATTCTTCTATCATTCTGGCCCGTTCCTCCGGCGATAGATGATCCCGACGAATGGACTCAAACAGCTTCTGGATAACGCCCTGAGCATACAGGCTTTCATCCACCTCTTCATCCAGAGTATCGTCAATAGCCCGCAGCCATTCACGGTACGGCTCCGGTGTTGCTTCAGAAACATATTTTGGGCAGAGATAGATTACCTTATGGGAAACTTCCTGAAGCGGCTTGCCTGCCAAGTCATGGGGATCAAAATCAACTACCGCAATATCCCGCTGATGACGGTCACCCGAGGTGAGGACTACCACGGTGTACACCGTCAGGGGAGGACGATAATTTTTAGAGCTTGCTACCTGCTCCAATAAGGCCGCACAGTGATAATACAAAAAACGATCATAATGGTCGTTCAGCCGGGCATGCTGGATATCAACAATAAGCCGATGCTCACTGTCTTCGGCAAAGAGATCAAAGCGAGGTTTGACGTGGCCGATAGGCGGATCAAATTCTTTTTCCGTCTCCACATGATCAATGCTGATGGGGCGACCGATCATAGCCTGGGCAAAGGCCGTGAAAATTTCCGGGTCACAGAAAGCCTTTTTAAAAACAACTCCGTACTTCAAGGACGCTACTTTTTTCATATACGTTCACCAAGGTCATCTTTCATCATGAATTCCGGGCTTCTTCCAACGCCGAAACTTCAGCCATTGACAAACCGGTAGCCTCGGCCACAAGATCGGGAGCAATTCCTTTTTGAAGAAAATTCTGTGCAATAAACTGTTTTTCCTCCTTCTTGCCTTCTTTTTTCCCTTCTTTGACACCTTCTTCAAACTTCGTCTGCTGGAGTTCCTCCTGATGATACTCCTCAATCATCCTGGCCCGTTCTTCAGGCGATAGATGATCCCGCCGGATGGACTCAAACAGCTTCTGGATAATGCCCTGAGCGTACTGGCTCTCATCCACCTCTTCATCCAGAGTATCGTCAATAGCCCGCAACCATTCCCGGTACGGCTCCGGTGTTGCCTCGGAAACGTATTTCGGACAGAGATAAATCACCTTATGGGAAACTTCCTGAAGCGGCTTGCCTGCCAGGTCATGGGGATCAAAATCAACCACTGCAATATCCCGCTGATGACGGTCACCCGAGGTGAGGACAACCACAGTATACACCGTCAAGGGAGGACGATAATTTTTAGAGCTTGCTACCTGTTCCAATAAGGCCGCGCAATGATAATAGAGAAAGCGGTCATAATGATCGTTCAGCCGGGCATGCTGGATATCGACAATAAGCCGATGCTCACTGTCTTCGGCAAAGAGGTCAAAGCGAGGTTTGACGTGGCCGATGGGCGGATCAAATTCCTTTTCTGTCTCCACATGGTCAATGCTGATGGGCCGACCGATCATAGCTTGGGCAAAGGCCGTGAAAATTTCCGGGTCGCAGAAAGCCTTTTTAAAAACAACTCCGTACTTCAGGGATGCTACTTTCTTCATTACTCTTCACCTGGTTAAATTCATAGGAAAAACGTCCAGCCAACAGAGAAAGGCGAACCCAGAGGATCGCCCCAGGTCACCCGACATAAAGGAAAAAATCCTTCCTGTGCATCCCTCAGAAAAAATTCAGCCCTTGCGCATCAAGGCCGGATAATCCTTTCGCAGAAAATTATGGAGAAGAACCGGCCCCACACCGGTCATGATGGATTCTGGATGAAACTGCACCCCTTCAATATCAAGGGTCTTGTGACGTATCCCCATAAGCTCTCCCTGATCCGTATGGGCGGTGGCCTCAAGGCAATCCGGCAGGCTTGCTTCCTCAACAATCAGTGAATGATAGCGCATCCCGGCAAAGGGATTGTCCAGTCCGGTAAACACCCCGCGACCGTCATGATGCATGGGGCTGGTCTTGCCGTGCATCACCCTGCCCGCCCGGATCACCTTACCACCAAAGGCCTCGCCAATGGACTGATGTCCAAGACAGACCCCGAGGATGGGAATCTTGCCGCTGAAATACTGAATGGCTTCCACAGAGATCCCTGCTTCTTTAGGAGTACAGGGCCCTGGGGAAATCAACAGGCGATCCGGTGCCATATCGACGATCTCCTGAACCGTGATCTTATCATTGCGATAAACCCGGATATCCGGCTGCTGCCAGTCCGCAGGTGCACCCGGAGGAGCCGCAGCTAAGGTCTGAACAATATTAAAGGTAAACGAATCGTAGTTATCAATAAGAACAATCACGGCTATAACCCCTTTTCAGCAAGTTCAACAGCCCGACGTAGGCCTTGGGCCTTGTTGACTGTTTCCTCAAATTCCTTTTCCGGCACAGAGTCAGACACAATCCCGGCTCCAGCCTGAATCCAGAGATCGTTCTCCTTCATAATAAAGGTGCGGATGGTGATACAGAAATCCATATTACCGGAAAAACCAAAATAGCCCACTGCCCCGGCATAGGGGCCACGCCGGGCCGGTTCCAGCTCGTCGATAATCTCCATTGCCCGAATCTTGGGAGCCCCGCTCACTGTGCCCGCCGGAAAGCAGGCATCCAGCACGTCGAATTGATCTTTCCCTTCAGCCAGCTTGCCATGTACTCCAGAGACAATATGCATAACATGACTGTACTGCTCAACCACCAACAGATCACCAGTAGCTACTGAGCCGCCTGCCGCCACCCGGCCCACATCATTACGGCCCAAGTCCACCAGCATCAGGTGCTCTGCCCGTTCCTTGGGGTCTGCCAGCAGCTCCTCTTCTAATGCTTTATCTTCCTGTGGCGTGGCACCCCGCTTCCGGGTTCCGGCAATGGGCCGCAGCTCAATCTCACCGTCTTCCAGGCGCACTAAAATTTCTGGTGATGAGCCGATCAGGATAATATCATCCAGACGGAGATAGAACAGGTAGGGACTGGGGTTGATATGACGCAGGGAACGATAGAGAAGAAAGGGATCAAGCTCAGTTTTAGTATGAAAACGCTGGGACAACACCACCTGAATAATATCACCAGAGAGAATATATTCCTTGGCCCGTTCCACCATAGCGGAAAAAGTCGGCTCATCCATATTGGAGGTGAAGGTGTGCGCCGGGCAGCCCCCTACGTGTGCTGCCAACGAAGCAGGCAGCGGATTCCTGATCAGCTCAATAATCGTATCAATACGTTGGCACCCGTCCTGATAGAGTTTTTTGGCGTCACGAGCTTCCCCACCCTGTTCCGGCATTACAACATTGCAGACCACAGTCAGGGTCTGATCCACAGAATCATGAATAAGAACCAGCCGAGGGACAATAAACGAAGAATCCGGGAGGTCACGGGGAGGATGTTGATCCGGTATTGCCTCAATAAAACGGATCATATCATAGCCAAGAAAGCCCACTGCTCCGCCATAAAAACGGGGCAGGCCCGGTGCAGTGCTGGCATTGAACGAGGCCAAAAGGTTCCGTAACTCTGTAAAGGGATTCACCCCTTCTCTGACTTCTTCCCCAGAATTTGCCCCATGCCCTGCTTTACAAAGGGTTACGCTATCACTAACAGAAGAAAAAGAGAGCAATGGATCCAACCCGATAAAAGAATAACGTCCCCATTTCTCTCCACCCTCCATAGATTCAAAGAGAAAGGCATGCGTTTCCTTTTCCGCCACCTTGGCAAAAATGGTCAAAGGGGTATCAAGATCTGCGACAATTGTCCGATGAAGGGGAACAAGTCCGGCCTGTTCCATCATCTCAGCAAAGGCTTCCGCATCAGGAGAGTACATAATTATCTATCAACATGATTATCTGTTAACGAAACAAAAAAAGCCACGGAAGTCCAGCTTCCATGGCTCATAATCCTTCTTGCAAGCAAAGGATTCCCTGAAGGTATCAATCAGGCAATCGGCATCATACGATTAACGCGTCCGGTCAGCCTGGAAATCTTACGGGATGCTGTTTTCTTATGAATTGTCCCTTTTCCAGCGGTCTTCTGAATAACAGGAATCGCGATCTTCAGTGCTTCCTGAGCAGCGTCCTCAGCACCAGCTACCAGGGCTTCTTCAACACGGCGTACCACCGTATTCATTTTTGATTTATTGATTCGATTACGCATACGGCGTACCTGGGACTGCCTGTGCCTCTTCAACGCTGACTTATGATTAGCCATGAAAACTCCTTATTACTGTCTATAAAAAATCTACAAAATATAATTCCGAAAACTATCCTTTTGAGATAGCTACTTATTGCGAAAGAACACATGGAATTCCTTCAACAGAGCCTAGTGTCTGTTAAGCTCCTTGTGTAATAAAGTATACCGTATAGCTGATTAAATATCTCTTGTCAACTCTATTTACAAAGCAATGCGTTTTTCGCCTGCCGCCTATCATCTTGTTCGGGCAATATACTGTAAATCTTAGGAACAGAAGAACCGCACCGGAATCTTCCGAAAAGGTACCGGCTGATCTTCATAAAAGGTCACCACTGACCTTGGGTATAAGGTCACTGCTTATCTTTATGCAAGGTAAGTACGTACCTTCGGTTTAAGGTCACCACTGACCTCTGATATAAGATCCCTACTAACCTTCAGGACAGGATCGCCCCGGAATCCTTCAGCAGGAAAGGTTCTCCTCATCATCAAGATATTCAGATAGTCAAGACTATACTCTCTTACTTCTGTGCAGCCTCAAGCTTGGCACCGATTGCACCGGTAAACTCGGTTGAGTCAATCAAAGCGCCTTTCAATTGCGCACCGGTGAGGTTGGCGTTGGTAAAATCGGCAAGGTATAAATCAACTTTACGCAGATCCGCATTTTTCAGGTTTGCATCTGTAAAGTTTACCCCTTTCAGGTTAGCAGAGTGGAGATCTGCATCCTCCAGTTGTGCCCCACTGAGGTCTGCTCGTTCAAGATCCACCTCTTTCAGGTCTTGCCCCCGAAGATCAGCTCCGGCCAGGTCACAGGCCACACAACGCTTTTTTTCATGCAACTTATCGACAATGGCCTGCAATCTGGCTCGGCTTTGAGCAAAGGTCTCTACAGTATAGGTTCCTACTTGCTCAGCTGGAGCAACCTCAGAAACTTCAGCAACTTCTTCTTCAGATTGTACAGGCTCTGGTAGGTCCTCAGACAACTCTTCCTGCTGGGTTACAGCAGAATTCTCTGACTCTGGCACCGTCTCTATCTGCTGAATCTCCTCAAGAGGAACCAGCTCCTTGGGACGTACATTTGTTGCAGCCCGCTCTTCAATATCAGGTAATGTTACAGGGGGCTTTTTTTTTTCTTCTTTTTTCCGCTCCTGCTGAGGTTCCAGATCACCGCTCACAGGCGTTTCCGAACCTGATGAATCCTCTGATGCAACCTCTTCCTGTTTTTCTTCGATAACAGGAGATACTGGTTTCTCCTCCATTCCTGATGACATGGGATCCAGCTTCTCAGATCCTGCCTCATTGTCCTCTTCAGCCTGGGGTTGAGCTTCCGATTCAGAGGTTTTATCCTGAATAAGCTCCTTATCATGGATGGCCTCTTTCAGGTAGGCTCCTGCCAATTGGGCACCTGTAAAATCAACGCCCCGAAGATCCGCTCCGGCAAAATCAGCCCCTCCCAGCACAGCATTCTGCAACACAGCATTCCGCAAATCAGCATTGGATAAGTTGGTCAAACTGAGTTTGGCTCCAGAAAGATCAGCTCCTTGCAGATTGGCTCCTTGCAAATCCATTCTGGTCAAAGCAGCACCGCGTAAATTACAGCTTGGACATTGCTTGGTTGCGATTAATTGCTGCAGGTTTTCCCGAACCTCCTCTTCAGAGGAAGCCCAGGACGCAACTGCTGTTATGCCGCAAAGTAGCAAACAGGCACCAAGATATATATATGTTTTTATTCTCATCGCCTTCCCTCTACCGTTCTTTTCTGTGCAGAAAACATCATGCTGTTCAGCCAGCGTCTTTGGGCCAGACAAGATTACGGTATATCCACCCGGTCAGTTCAGGATGACGCACCTTGAACCAATTTCCTTCAGTTCCTATTTTTTTCAGGATAACATCGCGAACCACTTTGCCAATCTTATCATAATTAGTTCCTGGGCCTGACCGAACATTTCCATCATCTACTTTCACAATAACATAGGGCGTGCTGGAAACAAGACTTGCATAAATCCAGCCCTTATCATTCTCATAATCACTGACCTTAAACCATTTTGGCTCCCGTTCCAGTACCTTAAGCGGATAGCCAGCAGGCAGTTGAAAAAGGATCTCATGGCTCGTGGATGGGCCGGAACGAAGATTCACCCCATCTTTTGCAACAGAGACAAATTCAGCAGCTTCAAGTGCTCCAGACGTCATTATTGCCAGCACCGCTGTGAGAATACAAACTCTTACTCCCTCCTTAACAGTTCGGTATCGCATTACATTCTCCTTATTATACAACATTTTTCAAACTTATTTTTCAATACTCTCACTATTCTTAACACGGTCAACAGTATCAAAGAGCTGTAAAGTACAGCAGGAATTCCTGATTCCCCTTTGCCCCACAAACCGATGAAGCAACTTCTCCTTGACAATGCAGCCCTATTTCTCCGGCAAATTGCTTTACGGATTCAAGAGCCTCTTGATGCAATGCCCTGTCCCGCACAATCCCACCTTGCCCGACTTTATTCTGAGCCAGCTCAAACTGGGGTTTTACCAGGGCCACAATACGTACCCTTGGTCCAAACAAGGGGAGCAACGGTGGTAACAAGGGTTGCAAAGAAATAAACGAGGCATCCAACACAGCCAGATCCACAGGGTCTGGCACATGCTGACGGGTCAGGTAACGGGCATTTGTCCGTTCGTGCAGAATAACCCGTTCATCCTGGCGTAATTTCCAGGCCAGCAATCCATACCCCACATCCACAGCATAAACTCTGACAGCCTTCCTTTGAAGCAGACAATCTGTAAAACCACCAGTTGAAGAGCCAATATCAGCACAGATCCACCCCGCAGGTTCAATTCCTAACTGCTTCAGGCCACCAGCCAGCTTTTCCCCGCCTCGACTGACAAAAGCAGATTTTTTTTTTCTCAGTCGAATTTCGCTGTCTGCCGGAACAAGACTGCCTGCCTTATAATCAGTCCGTGTATTAACAATAACCTGTCCAGCCCCGATAATGGCCTGGGCTTTTTTAAGATCAACTGCCAATCCCTGCTCAGTCAGTAGCTGATCCAGACGTTTCTTTTTTGCCACGTCTTGACCTTTGTTTACAATCCTTCCATACGTTGCCGGGCCACTCCTGCTTCCCTGCTGTTGGGATAATCAGCAATCAGTTTTGTATAGATAATCTTAGCAGTCTCATGATCAGTGAGTTTTTCAAAAGACATCCCCTGACGGAGTAAGGCAGCAGCGCTATGAGGGTTTCTACTGTAATTTGAAATAACCTTCTGATAATCAAGAATGGCTAAATCATATTCTCCCATATTGAAAAGACATTCCCCCATAAAATATAAGGTCTTGGCAGCCTGATCATCTCCAGGACGACCAGCAAGAACCTGCTCAAAGGTTTTATATGCTTCTTTATATTCCTTGGCTTTAAACAGAGAAATCCCTTGACCCAGCAAACCATCTTCCATTACTGCCCCTGATCGTTGGTTTTGCGGACGATGCTCGACAACAGCAGCTTGCTGCTGTACCGGGGCTGCTTGTACCTGTTGCTGAGCCTGATGCACTGGCTGTACTTGAGGACGCGGTTGTTGCTGTGCAACGTTCACAGCTTTTTTCTGCCTTTCTGGGGTAATGCGGGGATGGGAAGAGGTATTAACAACCGGCTGATTAATCCTGACTTGGGTCTGTGGTTGTGGAGCAGCATCCACCACTGTGCCATAATTTTTCCGTACCTTTCTATTACTTGGAAGCAAGGTTGTCTTATTCCGGCTTCTCGCAGCCTGGACAGCTCGCCTCCTGGCCTCCTCTGCCCGTTCTTTTGCCTCCCGCGCTTTCTTTTCCGCTGCATAAACACTGGCCTGACCCAACCGCTTTATATTTCCAGATAATGTATCAATCCTGGTCTCAAGCGACTTAATAAGCTGCTCATTTTCCCGTCGAATCTGGGTGCTCTCAGAACGGATCTGATCACTTTCAAAACGAATCTGCTCATTTTCCCGTCGCACCTGCTGCAAGGCCTCTTCCAACTCGGCAATCCGCTGGGCATCCTGTTCCCTCATCCGATTGATTGCTTCCAGATTTTCTTCTGTTACGGTCCGCAGTTCACGGGTTTCCTCTGCAACAGTATCCAACTGGCTGGATGATTCAGCAGTTCGTTTCAATACCTGATTTGTCGTATTGGATTCAACATCCTTAACTTTCTGATTCATAGTACGGAGCTGATAATTTAATCTCCGCACATCATCCACACTTGCGCATTGGCAAAGCAGAAAAACCGAGCAACCGGCAAACGCAATAGTTTTTATATGTTTCATATCTCTTTCCTTATATGTACAGCTGAATTAAAAGTTTTTCTCGTATTTTTCCAAGAAATTATTACTTCATCCGGGGAGACCAGCGCGGATAAGACTGGTTGCCCTCCAAGGCAAACATGGGGCGCATCCCTTCCCCATTGGCCAAGGCAACATAAATTTCCATCTTGCCATTGACCTTGCGGGAAAAGGCTATCAACCTGCCATCAGGAGACCATGTAGGAGATTCATAGCTGCCAGCACCCGAGGTTATCCGGGTGGACTCACCGCCATTGACAGAAATAGTATAAATATGATATTGGCCTTGAACAAGACGGGTATAGACGATTTTGTCCCCTCGTGGCGACCATGATGGCTCAACATTTTCTTTGCCCTTAAAGGTTAAACGACGCGCCCGCATGGTTTGGAGATCCATAATATACACTTGGGGCCGACCGCTTCGGTCAGAGACAAAACATATTGATCGTCCATCAGGAGAAAAGGACGGAGAGACATTGATCCCTGCCCGCTTGGTGAGACGTTTGATAATATCCCCATCCATAGTAATAAGGTATAAATCAGGATTCCCGTCTTTACTCAGGGTAACAACAGCTGACCGATTATTGGGAGAAAATGCCGGGGCCAGATTCATTCCCCTACGCCTGGATAGAGTACGGGTCTTTTTGCTCTGATCCAAATCTGTTACAAAAAGATCCTGATTTCCCCGGTGATAGGAAGTATAGGCCAGCTGGCGTCCATCAGCAGTAAAGCGCGGCGAAACACAGAGATGATGATGCCGGGTTACTTGCCGAACCTTGCGACCAAACACATCAGAGATATAAACTTCTTTCCGCCCGGTTGCATCAGAAATAAAGGCCAAAGAACTTTGGGCAACCCCTGGTTCGCCAGTAAAGGCTTCAACCAGAGCATCAACAAGGCGTAAGGCCATCTCTTCTCGCTGATGAGCTTTCCCCTGGTAATTTCTTGTTGCAAGCATATCTCCGCTCGTTACATCAAGCAGACTGCCATCAATACTCATCCGTTCTCCTGTCAGGCTATACCTTCCAGTCACAACATAGTCTGCACCCAAACCGCGCCAGTCCGGCCTGTGCTGCCCCTCATAACGATGAGCATCCAGAATGCGGACAAAACCATGAAAACGCAACCCCTCTTCCAGTAATCGGGCAAGATCGCGACCTGTCGCTGTATTCTGATTACCTTCTCCGTTAACAAAAGATGGCACAGCAATAACAAGCTTACGTACTCCAGAGCTGGCAATATCCAGATAAATCCGTTCAGCTGAAGCACTGGGAACGAGAAAAAAGAAAGTCACCATCAGGAGTGAAAAGACTGCACCACTACCAAGCAAGGATCGAAAAAATTTCATTACATGCATGCCAAAAATAAGTGAGTTAAAACATAGGCAAGAAGTATATACTGCCCACCGAATAAAATACAATGTATAATCCTGCCACTGAAAAATCAAGCTAATGCCAACACTCCCTTTAGGTCAGAAAGCCAAGCCCTGGGGAGTAAAATTCAACGCAAATTCCAAGGTCGACTTATCAATCAAAACAGGGAAATCCGGAAAAGGTGCAGAACTCTGTAAGGCCTTTAGCACGGATTGATCAAAAATAGTATTGCCGGATTTCCGTTCAATCCGCATATCTTTAATAAATCCATCCCGACCGATAGTCAGGGCAACCATCGCTCTCAGATGAGGCTTTTTTTTAAGTATTTCAGGAAGTTGCCAGTTGCTGCTTATTCTCCCGTGCAACGAAGCAATATACTGCTTGAGCACAGCAGGGTTTCCCTGTTCACTCCCAGAACCGCTGTACACACCGTTTCCAGCCCATCCTCCTCTGCTATCAGCAGCCCCCCAGGAAGCACGGGAGGATATCGGAGTATTAAGGCTTGAAACCGCCTGAGAAACAGAGGCATATTCCCGTTTCAGTGCTGCAGCCTCCAGACGAGCCTGTTCCGCAGCCTGTTCTGCCTGACGGGCCAACCGAGCTGCTTCAGCAATCTCCCGTTCCCTGCGTCGCTGATCAGCCAGTAGTTCTGCCTGCCTTCTCTTTGCCGCTACTTGTTGCTGCTTTTTTTTCCGGGCAATACGTCTTTTCTCTTCCTCAGCAGCCTGTTCTCGCTTACGTTGTTCAACAAGACGTTTTCTTTCTAATGCGGCCAGTTGTGCCTGTCGTTCCTGTCGTTCCTGGTACTGTTGTTTTTTCTTTGCCTCTTGCTCCTTTACTTCAGCCAACCGAACATCCTCAGCAAGCTTTTTTTTTCGTTTAAGAGGACGTAGTGAGACCGGCTTGGCCTGGGCAATTGACTGAGGACGAATTTTCGGCTCAGGCGCAATCTCTGGTACAGGATCAGGAGTTTTCACCACCTTTTCAATCACTTCTGGCTTGCTGTCAACAGCTTCCGGTACAGGATCTGGTGCTTTAACTTGTTTAGGTTGAACAGGTTCAGGCTGTTGAGCAGGAAATTCCTTTTTCTTTGCCTGCGGCATCACAGCCTGCTGTTCCACCTCTGGAGCCGGGGCAGCAAGAGGCAAGGAGAGTAAATCTACTACAACCACGTTGTCCATCTCAGGCCTCTTCCCCGCATCTGGCAGAACAACAGCTCCCGCAAAAACAACAAGATGCAGTGCTACAGCTATATTAAAGGGAATCTTCCAGCTGGGCACCCGCTCTGGCTGTGCTAAAAAAGTCTCCCAATTATCGACACTGTACAAACCACTCATTGTCTTTTTCACGCTCTCTTCAAGGCTGTCAGATTTGTTTCAAGTCTCTTATTGCTCCTTGTTATCAGGCTCGGTCACCATACCCAGTTTTGCAAAACCAGCCTGTTTGATCTGGGCCATGACTTTGACCACGGTTCCGTAGGGTACATTTTTATCTGCCCGGAGATACACTGGTTCCTTTTTCACCTCCTGCGATTTTTTTTCCAGCTCTTGCCGCATAAGAGCTAGAAGTACCGGTGTTTTACCAAGGTGAATCTTTCCATCACTGTCTATCTGCACAACCAAGGGATCTTCTTGCTGGCGCAAAGCCCTGGACGTGGTCTGAGGAAGATCAACATCCACCCCCTGAGTCATCATTGGAGCTGTTACCATAAAAATAATCAGCAAAACCAGCATGACATCCACAAGTGGCGTCACATTGATTTCCGCCATTACGCCTTTTCGACCTCTACTCCTGGAAGATCCCATAGCACTTTCCAATGATTCCCTCTCCTTTGAGAAGGACAACAAAATAATTCTGCCTGAGCCCGGCTACTCTCTTGACAGCATATCACGTTCAACCAGATTTAAAAAATCAAAAGAAAAATTCTCAATATGTGATTCAAAATCAGCTACTTTATTGCAGTAAAAATTATAAAACACAACTGCTGGGATCGCCACCGCCAAGCCTGCAGCGGTAGCAACCAAGGCCTCAGCAATACCCGGAGCAACAACAGCCAAAGAGGCAGAACCATGGGCCCCTATTTCCTGAAAAGAGGTCAGGATTCCCCAGACCGTCCCAAACAGTCCAATAAAAGGGGTAGCGCTTCCAGTGGTGGCTAAAAAAGAAAGAGAACGCTCCAGTCGATCAGTTTCCACCAGTTGGGCCTTGCGAACCGCTCGCTTCAGATTATCCATTGAGGCCAGCTTGCTTTGCAGGGTTTCTGTGGGGACACGTTCACTGCGGGCTGCACTGATCTTGCGCAACTCATTAAAGCCTGAGACAAAGACAGAAGCCTCTGGACTGAGCGTAAAATTCTGTGCAGCCTCATACGCATTATTCAGGGTTTTTGATTCCCAGAAATCTGCTAAAAAATCCTCCGAGGCATAACGAGCCCTTGAAAATAAAAAATATTTGGAAATAATAATCCACCAGGAAAGCACGGAAAAAATAAGCAGGACAAGCATAACCAGCTTCACTACCCAACCGGCATGCGCCATCATGCTTAACACAGAAAGATTCACAAATTTCCCCCTACTGATCTGTTCATTCAGCTCTTATCAGTGACACTATTCAAACCAACGACGCTGCCCACTGAATAGCATTTCTTTCGCCGTTAAAACAGCTCTGCAATACGTGATTATACAGGAACTCAAGAGAATAAAATCAGAGCAACTTTATCCATTGTTTATCTTAAAAAAACATAGAAGGAGTATAACGGGTTCTGAGAATTATGTCGACCCTGAACTGAATATAGTGTACATAAGCCTGAATAAAATCAAACAAATTCTTTTCTGTTTTTTTTGCGAGTTAAACTTCCCTCTTGAAAAAACGAAGAAAAACATCCATAACGACCCATAACGACAAGAGGAGGTCTTTCATGTCGGATGCAATCTATGATGTTATTATTATCGGCGCAGGACCAGCAGGTATCCAGGCAGCCATTCATTCAACCAGAAGAAAAACCCATGTCCTGCTCTTAGGACGGATTGAAAATAGTGCTCTTTACCCGGCCCATGTAGAAAACTACGCCTGCATCAGCGAAATCCTGGACGGCAAGACCTTACTGGAAGCAGGTATGCATCAGCTTCAGCGTTTTGGCACCGAAGTACGACCTGATGATGTTTTAAAAATTGGCCAGGGAAAAAATGAGTTGTTCACTGTGGAACTGGAAAGTGGTGATACTGTCATAAGCCGGACCATCATCTTTGCCATGGGGGTCTCCAAAAATAAACTTTCCGTTCCTGGTGAAAAAGAACTCAACGGCATGGGAGTCAGCTACTGTGTTGACTGTGATGCCAACTTCTATCGCAATGATACCGTAATGGTGGTTGGTAACCAAAGTGCAGCCATTGATGGAGCATTAACCCTGCTTGATTATGCAGCCAAGGTCTATCTGGTGGCAGAAGAGCTGCAAGGTTCTGAGGCGATGCTGGAAAAACTTCATGCCAGTGACGTTGAACTCCGCACTGGTGACTGGGTACAGGAAATTACTGGTAATGACAAGCTGGAAGAGGTTCTCCTCAAAAATGGGGATAAGATACAAGTCGATGGTCTTTTTATCGAACTGGGATCCAAAGGAGCCCTTGAATTAGCCACCCAGATCGGCGTAATGTTAGACACTGAACGCTTTAAATATATTGACGTTAATCGCAAACAGGAAACCAATATCCCAGGGATTTATGCAGCCGGTGATATTGTCGGCCCTCCGTATCAGATGGCCAAGGCTGTTGGCGAAGGTTGTGTTGCAGGCATCGAAGCAGCCATGTACGCCCGAAAGAAACGGCAGTAGTCCGGTTCACCGTACCACCCCTCAATAAAGGGCGATCACCAGGGTCGCCCTTGTGCGCCCTACGAGAACCCCACTGATCATCACTCTTTCTTTCCTTTTTCCTCTATTGGTTTTTTTCGCAATCCATCCATAGCATGTCTCAAGGCCATGATTGGATTGGTCAGGATCATCCGGGGACCAACAACCCGCATCACCTTACGAATTTTTTCACGCATGCTTGGTTTATAGCAATGAACCTGACAATTGCCACAGGTTGTTTTCCCTTCCTGAAAAGGACATTGAGCAAGACTTTGCTCGGCATAGCGCAACAGTTCAGCACAATCCGCACAGAGTTCCTCGCTGTCATTATGTTTGAGCCGACGACAGTACTGGTGAATCATTACCGCAACCGTGTCAGCTTCGCGCTGCATTCGCCCAGACCTTTTCTTGATTTTTTTATCACATTTCATATCATCACCTCCTTATCCATTTTCCACCCCTACACAGGTCAAAAGTACGTGACAGCATACTATTCGTCAAGAAGAACCCTATAACAGGACAACGTCAACAACAAAGAAGATGAATTACTGATCGCATTCTGCTATCCTTATCCTTGGTTAAACCTCTTTCACCTGCCAACTACGAAAATAACAACCTGTTCCAATTCTTTTTCACCTATGAACCGCCGATCTTTTCTTAAAAAAAGCAGTAAATTAGGCGCAGCAGCTCTGGTAACAACAGCCTTTCCCAATATCATTAAGGCCCGTAACCACAAACCAACCATCCGCATAGTGGGAACTCATGTCACTCTTCAGGAAAAAATTCGCCAACAGGCAGAAAAAGATCTTGGAATCAATATTGAATTTTATCCCGGCGGAAGTGCCGAGGTACTCCTCAAGGCAAGTACTGATCCTGACTCCTTTGATCTCTATGAACAATGGTCAAACAGCATTAAAGTACTCTGGCAGGCCAGAACTATCCAGCCCATTGATACCGACCGCTTGGTGTACTGGGATGAAATCAACAGCCTGAGCAAAACCGGACGCATCACGGAGAAGGCAAGATTGGGCCTTGGCGATGCCCCTTATAAGCTGCTTTATGTCCAGGCAAATAACAGACTCGGTTCAAATGCAACCAGTCAAATTAGCTTCCTGCCCTATGTCCACAACACAGACTCCTTTGGCTATAACGCAAATGTGGTGAAACAGGGTATTCCCTATACCACAGAAAGCTGGGGCTGGCTCCTGGAAAAACGTTTTCACGGCAAGGTTGCTATTGTGAATGCACCAACCATTGGTCTGTTTGACCTTGCACTTGCTGTGCAGGCCCAAGGAGAGATGCAGTTTCAGGACATGGGTAATATGACCAGAGAAGAGGTGGATCAGCTTTTTGACATTATCATTACCAAAAAACGGCAAGGCCATTTTCGTGGTGTCTGGAGTTCTGTTCCACAATCAGTGGACCTGATGGCATCAGGTGAGGTTGTTCTGCAAAGCATGTTCTCACCAGGAGTGAGTACCTTAAACGGCATGAATATCCCCTGCATCTACGCAGCCCCCAAAGAGGGTTACCGGGCCTGGCACGGAGTTATGTGTCTTTCCCGCGCATGCTCAGGTGAACGGCTTGATGCTGCCTATGCCTTTATGAACTGGTGGCTCTCTGGTTGGCCTGGTGCCTTTATTGCCAGACAGGGATATTATATATCAAATCCACAACGCTCTCGTCCCTTTATGTCGGAAGCGGAGTGGGATTATTGGTATGATGGCAAACCTGCTGCAGAAGCACTGCGAGGAACTGATGGAAAGATATCTGTGCAACCGGGCACTGTCCGCACCGGTGGATCTTATATCCAACGCTTTGAAAATATCGCTATTTGGAATACGGTTATGGATACCTATGAGTATACCTTGCCGAAATGGAGTGAGTTTGTTCTTGCCTGAGAGAGAAAAATGGTATCGTTACTCATAAAAAACATCCCCCTGAAAAAAAGGATATACTCTGGCTATATCGTTACCGGGATCCTGGCCTTTATTATTGCCTTTCTCTCGTACGGTTCCCTAAGCACCTTAGCAGACAAATTCCATGCCGTTATCACCTTTAGCCGTCATGTTGAAAAGATCATCACCTTTTCAACGCATATGTCAGAGATGCAGCGTCAGGCTCTTATTTATACCTCTTCCGGCCATAATGCTGCTGGTGAGCGGGTTGGAGAAATTTACACACATATGCTCCAGGACATTGCCAGTATTCAGGGGAAAGAAAAACTGGATAGCTACGAATATATCCAGGAAGCAAAGAAATATCTGCACACCTATTATACAACCTTTCAGGAAGTTCGCAAGCAACGTGGCATTCAACAACGCCTGGTTCGGCAAGAGTTCCGCCAATATGCAACCAACGCTCAACTGCTCATAGAAGAACAGATCACTTCCTTACAGGCAAGTAATAGCAAAAAAACCTTGCAGTACTACAAGATGTTGAACTTCCTCTTGCAGATTGAAAAAAACGCTTACCGATATTTTGATTCCCTTGATAGTACTTTTATCTATTTAGCCACAGAGAACATCCAGAAAACAGGAAAGGTTATTGAAACCCTGTTAAAAGAGCCCAAAGGTGATCAGGCTCATTTGGAGGAAATAGCCAGAGTGCTTGCCCGCTATGAAAGCAGCTTTCTTGAGGCTGTCCAACGAACCCGTGGTTACCTGTATTTGGTCAATGTGGTTATGGCTGCTCAGGCATACGAGACAATCTACCAGGCAGAACGACTTTCCACAATGATTGCGAAAAACTCTGATCAACTTCAAGAACAGATGCTGGATCGTGCAAGTGCAATTTCACATTTTCTCCTTTTGCTCTCTGGTATCCTGCTCCTGTTTATCAGCGTGTTTTCTTTTCTGATCATCAAAAGTATTACAGAACCTCTTAACCGCCTGAGTCACACCTTCAGAAGGCTTGCTTCCGGATCATCAGAGGCTGAAATTCCCAAATATCTTCTCAAGGATGAGCTGGGCGAACTTACCAGAGCAGCAGGCAGTTTTAAAGAGAGAAATATTGCCCTTGAAGAGAGCAGAAAGGAACTCAGCCGCTCCAATGAAGAACTGGAACAATTTGTGTATACAGTATCCCATGATCTGAAATCCCCCATTGTCACGAGCATGGGCTTTATCAGTATTATTCGTAAACTTGCTGGTCAGGGAAAATACGAGCAGGCTGTGGATAAACTGGACAAGGTGGTGAAGGCCAATGAGCGGATGAGCCAGCTTATCAGAGACCTGCTGGAACTAAGTCGGGTGGGAAGAATGGATATGGATAAAAAAAAGATTGATCTCAATGAATTGCTCGCATCTTTTACTGAAAACCAGAGCATGCGTCTCAAAACAGAGCATTTCTCCTTTGAGATTACATCCAAGCTTCCTGTTCTCTATGCCAATGAAAGCAGAATTCTTCAGGTTTTTGAAAATATCCTTTCAAATTGCCTGAAATATGCATTGAATGACAAATGCGGAAGGCTGGAGATTCATGCTACTGAAGATGAAAAATGGTGGTATATTTTTTGTAGAGATAATGGCCCTGGAATCCCCACTGAATATCATGAAAAAATTTTTGGGCTGTTCTATCGCCTTGATTCCCATACAGAGGGAACCGGCGTTGGCCTGGCAGTGGTCAAAAAAATTATGAAATTTCATGGGGGAGATATACAGGTGGAGCCACAGCTCCAGGGAGAAGGTGCTGTTTTTCGTCTTACCTTTCCCAAGTGCCAGTCCGACACCTCTCATCAAGCAGGTCAGAACAGCAAAACATAATTCATATTTTGTTCCCCCAAAAGTGGCAAGATGGACGTTTATACAAACAAAATATATTGAGAAAAAATCAAAAAATACAGAAACAAGGGAGGAGTAAATGAGAGAGCGAAAAACTGAACAGCTTTTGTTGGTTGAGGACAGCGATGATCATGCTGAACTTGCCGAGTTCTATATTTCAGACTACAATAAAAAAATTCGGGTTAACCGCCTCCATGATGGGGCTGAGGCTATGACCTATCTGGAACAAATAGAAACGTCCCCTGAGCAAAACCTTCCCTGGCTTGTACTGTTGGATCTGAAACTCCCCAAATATGACGGTCATGAAATCCTGGCCCGGATTAAAAACAGCAAACGGCTGGCAGGCATTCCTGTGGTTATTTTTTCCACCTCCAATTCAGGAAAAGACATTAAGCGTGCCTTAAGCAGCTATGCCAATAGCTATATTGTTAAGCCTATGGAAGCAGATCAATACGGAGAAGTCATCAACGAAATCCTGCAGTACTGGGAATTAAACCAACACCACCTGGTACAGAGTACAGAGAAATGTGATGCATGACAAGGAGTTACACATACTCTTGATAGAGGATAATCCAGATCATGCGGAACTCTTTCAGGCTAATCTTGCCTTAACCGCTTATAGCAGGGCGCGGGTTCAGCAGCATCGAACCCTGGAAAGAGGGTTGGCCTCTCTTGAGACAGGCACATTTGACCTGCTCTTCATTGATCTTTCCCTTCGGGATAGTAGCATTAACGAGACCCTTGCGCAGCTCTCCTCTTTGGTTGCACCCTGCCCGATCGTTGTTCTGACCTCTTTGGATGATGAGCAGACCATTCTCAATATTATCAGAAAGGGAGCAGACGATTGCCTCCCCAAGTCCGAACTCACCGATACCCTGCTTGAACGCCTGATCCAGTTCAACCTGGACCGTTGGCAGCTCAAACAGCAGCTCGTAGAGAGCAGAGAAGCATACCGGGATCTTTATCATCGCTCTCCCAATATGCTCGGGTCTGTCGATGCTGGGACACGCCGGATATTGACCTGTAACCAAACCTTTGCAGACAGCCTTGGTTACACAAGAAAAGAAATTATTAATCGCAAGATAACAGACTTCTATCACCCTGATTGCCATAAAGAATTCAACCAAATCTTTACCATCTTTCTGGAAAAAGGCAGAGTCAGTAATGAAGAACTCCAATTGGTACGATGTGACGGCAGTCGGATTGACGTGCTGCTCAATGTCTCAGCTGTCCGGGATGCAAGTGGAAAAATACTCCACACCCGCTCCACCTGGATTGATATCACAGAGAAAAAAGCTGCTGAAAAACAACTTCACTATATGCAACGCCTGAACCGATTGATTATAGAAACGGTTCCAGACCTTCTTTGGCTCAAGGATATAGAGGGGGTATACCTGACCTGCAATCCCCGTGTGGAACAATTTTTCGGGGTACTGGAAGCAGACCTTGTCGGTAAGACAGATTATAACCTTATTGAAAAAGAGCAGGCAAAACGATTTCATGAACGGGATCAGCAGGCGATCGAAGCGGGTACTGCTGTGGTTCATGAGGAATGGGGAACCTTTGCAGATGACGATTCCAAGATGCTGTTGGAAACCATCCGAACCCCCTTACTTTATGATGACGGGATTGTTGCTGGTGTCTTAGGTGTGGGACGTGATATTACTGAGCGCTATGAAGCAGCTGAAAAAGCAGAGGCAGCCAGCCGGGCCAAATCAGCTTTTCTTTCCAGTATAAGCCATGAACTGCGCACTCCCCTGAATGCTATTCTCGGATACACCCAAATCCTGCTGCGGGATGATACCTTAACCGAGAAACAACATAACGGTATTCAAACCATTCATCGTTCAGGGGAACATCTTCTGTTATTGATAAATGATATCCTGGATATCTCCAAAATAGAATCTGGCAGGCTTGAAGTAATTAAGACAGAGATTCATCCCCTTTCTTTTCTTCATAATATAAAAGATATTATAGAGCTCCGCAGTAAGGAAAAGGGGCTGACTTTTCACTATGCCATTGAAGGCGATGTACCAAGCACCATTCTGGTGGACGGGTTACGGTTACGCCAGGTTCTTCTGAATTTACTTTCCAATGCTGTAAAATTTACTGAAACTGGCTACTGCACCCTGATCGTTCGAGGTGAGAAGACTGAAAATAACAAAGTGCTGTTAACCTTTTCCGTGGAAGACAGCGGACCTGGAATTGCTCCTGAAGATCAGGAGATAATCTTTGAGCCGTTTCGCCAGGCAGGTGATCGTCTACACCATAGCGAAGGAACTGGGCTGGGGTTGTCCATCAGTGCTCAGTTAGTACACCTGATGGGCGGTAAGCTGCAACTCATCAGCCCAATGAAGAAAGAAGTCACAGGGCACGGGGGACCAGGCAGCTGTTTTTCCTTCACCCTGGAAGTTTCGTCCCTGGATGAGAGGAGCGAGAGGATCAATAATGGAAAAAATCACCTGCAAGCAATAACTGGCTATACATCCCATGATAACCCGGAAAAAAAACAGCAGGTTCTGGTGGTTGATGAGACACCTTCCAACCGGGCAGTACTTCGGGATATTCTCCAATCAGTCGGTTTTATTGTCCATGAGGTCAAGGATGGTCAAAGAATTATTGAAAAATGCCGGGCAGTGCAACCTGATATCCTTTTGATGGATCTGCCCATGCCACTGACAGACAGCCTCCGTACAGGACATAAGATCACCCGTCATGAGGAGTTGGCTCATATCTCAATGATTGCAATTGCTTCCTTGGAAACCGAGGAGAATGGCCTCCGTCAACAATGCCTGGAGCACGGTTTCAGCGATTTTATCGGAAAGCCTTATTCAGTCAATAAGCTGCTGGAGACCATGGCTGCCCACCTGCCTATAACCTTACTCTATAGTACAGCCCAAAAACGCACAGTCCCGAAAGACTGTTCCCTGCCTGCACCAGAAGTACTGGATGAGCTGGTCAGCCTTGTTGAAATAGGTGACATCAACGGAATAACAGAAAAAATAAACGATATATGTGAGATGGATCCAGGAAAATATGCAGTCTTTTGCACCCATTTAAAAAAATATTCTGATGAATTTCAGTTTTCAGGATTATTAAACTTTATCGCAGCAACCCGGAGCAGTACCTTATGCAACCCGAACAAGACGCAATCCTTGTAGTTGATGATCAACCTGCCAACCTCAAGGTACTGCTTTCTTTTTTACAGGAGCATGATTACCGGGTATATATGGTGGACAGTGGGCAAAGAGCATTAGATATTCTCCCAAAAATCCAACCCGACCTTATTCTCCTGGACGTGATGATGCCGGGAATAAATGGTTTTGAGATATGCAGGAAAATCAAGGAAGATAAAAATCAGGCTACCCTGCCGATCATTTTTATGACAGCACTGGACAGTGTTGGTGATAAAATGGCAGGCTTTGCAGCAGGAGCGGTTGATTATATTACCAAACCTTTTCAACAGGCAGAGGTGCTTGCCCGCATTAATACCCATATTACCCTGCGAAAACGGGAAAAAGAGCTGGAACAGGCTCTGGAGGAGATAAAAACCCTGACCGGCATCCTTCCTATTTGTTCGTATTGCAAACAGATTCGCAATGATGAAGGCTATTGGCAACAGGTGGAAGAGTATATTTCCGAACATTCTAAGGCAATGTTCAGTCACGGGGTTTGTCCCAATTGTTACAAAGAGGCGATGGCGCGTATTGAAACGGAAAATATTTCAGATTGATCTCATTTTATGAACTTACCGGAAATACAAAAGATAGGGCCGCTGGAGATCAAAGCAGAGAGTTTTCGGATTATTGATCCGAGATCGGGCCTACCGAGTTTTCACCTCTGACCTGGTGATCGGTGTACCGATCGGCCTTGTCAATGCTGTGGAGTCCAAGGGTATTTTGGCAAATAAGCCCTACCCTTTTACACCTCATTGGGACGAAAAGCTGGCACCCCTGTGTAACCCCGTTCAGACCCCTCTCATTTTTTTACGCAGCAAGAGGCAGAGGAGGTACATCCAGACCCTGACGCCGAGCCGTGATAACCTCAGCGAGATATTTCCACGGATAGATCTCGTAAAAAACATTCTGACGGTTAGGCTATCGTGATCCTCTTTTTTTGTCCAGTTTTTTTGTGTGGAATGAGGGGAGGGGGTGAATACGGTTACGCTTGAGAAGCGTTAATTTACTATGTCTGTACAGGAAATGAACAAGAGAAAGATGTGCTCGCCAAAGGCCTACCAACAAAAAAAAACCACCATGCTGCATTTGCAACACGGCGGTTTTTTTATCCCATCCTCAAAAGGACAGGACAGGAGGAGGTTATGTCTTATACCGAGCCAATGGATCAGAACAAGGTTACATCATCACATACCCATAGCCTGAAAGCTGACCTGCATAGACCAAGGCAAAACGAATAACAGCACCACCAATAAGAACAAGAACAGCACTGCTATTCATCAGGAAAAGCCCAAAGCCGGTAACCTCATCAGTATGTTTACCCGTGACCTCAAGAAACTTCATCACAATTGCCAGAGGTAAAACAATCCCGATCGTCACAATACTCAGGAAATACGGAAAGGTATCATGAGAAGAGTTAAAGAACGGCATGATTGCTGCCTGATGAGCTGCATCACCGGTATAATGACCGTAGAAGAGCAGAGCAATAATTAGAAGCTCTCCCAGGATCAGCCAGATGTCCAGCTTTGTAAAGAAAAGTTTAACCTCTTTATTCTTAGCCACAATAATCATCACCGCAGCCCCTGTACTCATACCACTGGCCAGGAAAAGAAGGGGCAGGATAGCCGAGTTCCAAAGCGGTCGGGCCACAAAGGTACTCAGTAGAATACCGGTGTAGATAGCCAACAACACACCGAACACCAGGTTAAATTTTGCCAGCTTTGCCAGATGCGGTGCCAAAGCATCTGCTGTATTTTTGATAAAGGCATTCTTGATTCGCACCTTCACCTCATCTGGCAGGGCTGCTAAGGCGTAAAGGATCATCAAGGGATAGATGATCAGGACAATCCATGCACCCCAGCTCATGGGAGAAAGCGGTTTAAAGGTCATATAAAACAAATGCCCGTGCAATTTCCGCTCAAGATCCAGCCAGAGAAAAAACAGGCCTATAGATAAGAGAATCGGTGCCAACACCGGAATCTGCCAGCAGCAGACGCTCTGCATAGGACCACATTTTTTTCCTGGACGCAGATAGTTAATCGCACTCATCGTCATTAACCCGCCAGCAAGACCGCCGAGAAAGAGATAAATGGCTACCCGCCAGTCCCAGACATGCACGACCGGATAGGTAATGGCATTGGTGCCGGTAATACTCAGTTCCATGGTATCTCCTCCTTACGATCTTGTAGGATACTGGTTAATATAATAGACATTCGGGCCAGTTCCGATCGACTTTTTGAGAACCCGATGACTGGTCTTACGAAGAAGCACAGATATTTCACTGTTGGGATCGTCAAGATCACCAAAAATCCGGGAACCACCCACACAGGTGGCAACACAGGCTGGTTTTTTCCCTTCAATCAAACGGTGCTGACAGAAAGTGCATTTATCAGCAACCCCGAGTTCCTTATTAATATGACGGGCGTTATACGGGCAGGAAGTAATACAGGCCTTACAACCAACACATTTCTTACGGTCAATCTGAACTGTACCGTCTTCTTCGTGATGGGAAGCTCCGGTGGGACAGATGTTCACACAAGGGGCTTTATCACAATGATTACAAAGCTCAGAGCGCATCTCTGTGGTCAGGTCAGGAAAGGTGCCCTGTACCATTTCAAGCACCCGGGTGCGGTAATGTTCCGGCGGCACATCGTTTTCGCGCTTGCATGCCACCACACATGCCATGCAGCCGATGCATCTTGACTGGTCAATGACCATGGCGTATCTGGGCATATCAGGCCTCCTTAATTATCTTAACAAAGTTAACCCGCATTCCGGTACCGCCGGTAATCGGATCTTCGATATATTTGGTTATCAGCTTTTGATCATCAGCACCGCTCCCATCTGCCCGTGTCATCTGTGGAGCGTTATGACCAAAACCATGAACCATGTACACACAGTCATGACGGATACGCTCAGTGACCTTTGCTTTAATCTTATTGCATCGCATACCGTCCTGATTTTCCAAGCGAACATACTGACCATTTTTTACCCCAAGGCGCTTGGCCTCTTTTTTATTCAGCCAGACCTCATTTTCCTTCTGAAGTTCCCAAAGCCACTGGGTGTTGATGGTTCGACTGAAGGTATGGACCGGACTACGACCGTATATCAGACGAAACATGTCCTTTGGGGGCTGTTCAACCTCCTCATACTGGGGAACGGGATCAAAGCCTTCTTCTTCCAAGGCCTCGCTGTACAGATTAATTTTCTCGGAAAAGGTATCAAAAAACGGCTGGTTATCCGCTGTAATATAGGGTCGTTCACTGCCGGGGATGGTCACATAGCCAGTGTCCTTGGAGAGCTTATCAAAATCAATACCCCAGGCCTTGGCCTGTCGACGCATCCGACCTTCCCAGGCATCCATACCGTTACCTTTGACTGCATACTGATCAAGCCCCAACTTCTTGCAAAGCTCACTGCCGATCCACCAGGCAGGTTTGGTTTCATACATAGGCTCAACAGCAGGCTGACGGATTGCAACTCCAGCCTCACGGGTTTTGATCTTATACAAGCCGTCATGACGCTCCAGATAGGTACATTCAGGCAGGATCACATCAGCCAGCATCACGGTTTCTGTTGGCATAATATCAACAGCGACCAGCAGATCCAGATTATCAATGGCATCTTGAGTCTTTTCCTGATTCGGCAGGGCTTTCATCAGGTTGGTCCCAGCAACAAACCATGCCTTAATCGGATAGGGGTTCCCTGTGATAGTGGCATCACGGAGAACCTGGGTTACACCAGCACCGCCAGCAAAGGGAAAATCACCTCTTATCAGCGGAGGTTTACTGGCAGGAGGATAGGCTGGCGCACCGTCATTAAATTTGGCAAATTTTGCCTTGGGAGGCAACCACATTCCGCCTTTCCGTCCCCAGGTTCCAAGCAGGGCATTCAGAATCGCCACAGCACGGGCACGCTGGGTGTCATTGCCGTACCAGGAATAATGGCGTCCCGGATGCACAACAACATTAGGTGCATAACGACAAAGCTCGTGAACCGACTCAATAATCTGGCGCATGGGAAGCTCTGTTTCCTGAGCAGCCCATTCCGGGGTATACTTTTTGACCGCTTCTTTGACTTCCTCAAGACCCACAGTATATTTTTCAACATACTCCTTATCATACAGTTCTTCACTGATCACGATATTGATCCAGGCCAGCAGCAAGGCTGTATCGGTTCCCGGCTTGATAGGCAGCCAAAACGAAGACTTGGAAGCTGCAGTGGAGTAACGGGGATCCACACAAATGATCTTGGCCCCACGACCAACAGCCTCGGCAAACTCCTGATTCTGCGAGTTATGCATATTCTCGCCCAAATGGGTACCGATAAGAACAATAACACGGCTGTTTTCAAGATCAACCTGCTCACAGCTGGAACCGGGCTTATGGCCATAGGTCAGCAGCCATGCCTCATCACGAATTCCCTTACACTGGGCAAACGACGGGAAGGCAATATTGCGAGATCCCATTGCCTTCAAGACATTAGTGATATAATCACCAGAAGAGCCATGGGACATCATGGCAATGGCTTCCGGGCCATGCTTTGCAGCAATGGCTTTCATCTTCTTTGCCACATAGTCAAGCGCTTCGTCCCAGCTTGCTTTCCTGTACTTGCCTTCGCCCCGTTTACCTTCAAGAATCATGGGGTGCTTCAGCCGGTCCTCATCATACAGTTGACCTATCCCCCCCTGACCACGGGCACAGAGTTTACCCCGGCTCTGGGGATGATACGGATTCCCCTCCAGTTTAACCACCTTGCCATCAACTACTTTGGCAATAGCCCCGCATTTCCAGAAGCACATCTCACAGCTGGTTGGCACGTACTTTACATTCCCTCCCTCAGCCTTTGCTCTGGCTTCAGCGGAAATAAAAGGGGTGTCGGCAAGCACTGCGCCTCCAGCGGACATGGCGGCAAATTTGAGAAAATTCCTCCTCGAAAAAGCCATTATATTCTCCTCAGTTAAAGAAAAACCAAAAGCCGATACTCAAGTAAATCGACCATAGCGTTCATGAAATTAGATCATAGTTCATACACCATCTTGTGGCACCCTGTCAACTCCCTCGTTGTGGTACCTAGTAACTGATTTAACAAAATATCTCTTCTTTATCTTCAAGCAACTTTTAACAAAAAGAGTTCGTACTAACATAAAAATAATCGTATAGCAATCTGGAAAATATCTCTTGCTCAGTATATTTTCTTCTCTTCTTCCTTTGTATCGCTCCCCGGTAATCACCATGCTATAGATAAACTTCAAGGAATCTTTCTGGTATTTTCTTCTGGGGCAATGCCTGTTCTTCTGTTATTGTTCTACGGTTATGCTGTTTTCATGATAACCTGACAGATACCACTCTACAGTCCTTAAGGAGCCTGATACCATGTCCATAGAACTGCAACTGACCTTCACCGATGCTGCCCATGTCAGCGTTGCCCTGCTGGGTGCGGCAGCGGAGTACAGCCCGCCTGCCGGGTTCACCAGTCCCCTCAAGGAAGCCGATCTCAAAGAACTGCGCTGGTATCTGGAGGACTACGGAACCAGCTATGCGGCTGAACCGGATGATGCACGGGCCGTTGCCGTGCAGGAGCGGCTGCCTGTCTGGGGAACCGCCCTGTTCGAGGCGGCCCTGGATAACGAGCGCAAGGCGGCCAAGTTGTTTGACCGCTTCCTGGAGAGCAACGAGCCGGGCCGCGTCCTCAGTATTGCTGCTGATGAACCTGCCGTGCTCACTCTGCCCTGGGAGCTGCTCCACACGCCGGGTGGCTCCTTTCTTGTCAACGAGAACCCGCCCATCTCCATCCGGCGGGGACTGCCCGGCGCAGGCGATGCCCGTACCCCGCAGCCCCGTGCGCCCAAGCTTAATCTGCATCTCCTCTTTATTGTCAGCAGACCGGAGGGAGCTGGCTTTATTGATCCCCGCCGCGATGCCGATGCCGTGCTCTCGGCCCTGGCAAAGCAGGAACAGGCACGGGTGGATCACGGCATACCGTGCCCGTGCAGGCAGCAGATTCGCAACAGCGTCCCAAAGGGACAGCACCGGGAATAGCCCGGTGTTTCAACACCGGGCAGGGTGGTATGTGCCACCAGAGAAGAGAAAACAGGGGCATTAATTTACCGATTCAACAGTATGGAGGATGATGAAAATGGAAACAACACAATCAGCAAGAGCACAGCTTCTTTTTGAGAAAGAACAGCTCTACCGGCAGAAGCTGACCGAATTAGCCCGGTTGGAGCGGAGCGACGGGGTGCGGCGGCAGACCAGCTCAGCCTGGATGGATCTGGCTGATGTACTGCGTGATCAAGGCGACTACAGCGGGGCAAAAGAAGCCTATCAGGCAGGCCTGGAGATTTCTGAAAAGCTGGGTGATAAGCGGGAGGTTGCGGTAAGCAAAAGCCAGCTCGGCACCCTGGCTCGAAGACAGGCCGAACTGGTAGAGGCGGAGGAGTGCTGCAAGGAAGCAATTACCCTTTTTCGGAGCATAGACGAACCAATGCAAGAGGCTATGAATACGCACAACCTTGGTATTGTCTATCAACAGGCAGAGCAGTGGGAGGCAGCAGAGCAGGCCTATCAGCAGGCAGCCCGGCTGATGGAGGAGCAGGGCTTGCTGGGGGGCAACGTCAGTGCTGCCGCAAGCTGGCAACAGCTCGCTCAAATCTGTGGTTATACAGGTCGCCATGAAGAGGCAGAGCAGTGGTTCCGCAAGGCATTAAAGGCCCTCCGGGCAGCGGATGAGCAGCCCGGCATCGCCCGTACCCTGAACAATCTTGCCAGCCTTTTAGCCAATAACCCGGCCCGTCTGGATGAGGCCCGTGCCTATGCTGAGGAAGCCCTGGCCATTAGCGAAAGCCTTGACCCGGCAGCAATGCAGATATGGATGACCTACACCCTGCTTGCCCGCATTGCCGACCAGCAGGGCGACAGCAGCCAAGCTGCCGAGTACCGGGCCAGGAGCAGGCAGGCGTATCTGGCCTCTCCTGGCTGGCAGCAGCAGCTTCAGGAGAATGAGGCGATAATTTATGCAGTCGTGGAGGCATGTATCACTCCAGAGTTGCAAGATGAGCTGGAGGCAGGTCTGGAAGAGTTGATTGAACTGGGCTGGGAGGATCTTGTTGAGGCCATTCAGCGCATCCTTGACGGCGAGCGCGATGAGGATACCCTCTGCGAGTCACTGGATTACGAGGATGGTGCTGTTATCCACGCCATTCTGGAGGGGATTAAGGAGAAGGGGTAGGGGCACGGCATGCCGTGCCCGTACAGGCAGGCAGCAGAGATTCCGGGGTGTTACCCCGGCCTGGTATAGCGGAACCCTTTCAGGGTTCTCCAGTTTGTAGGTGCTGTCCAGGGCCAAGCAGATTCCAATATCCCCATAAGCAAAGAACCCCAAAGGGGTTCAACAAATAAGCCCAGGGTAACACCCTGGGCATCGGGGTGCCCGTACAGGCAGGCAGCAGAGATTCCGGGGTGTTACCCCGGCCTGGTATAGCGGAACCCTTTCAGGGTTCTCCGGTTTGTAGGTGCTGTCCAGGGCCAAGCAGATTCCAATATCTCCATAAGCAAAGAACCCCAAAGGGGTTCAACAAATAAGCCCAGGGTAACACCCTGGGCATCGGGGTGGCGTAGGGGCACGGTGTGCCGGGCCCCTACAGCGGGTTGAGGGAAAGGCACCCTGTCGCCCTATGCCATACATAGGTTTCGATCTGATCAAATGCATGGTTTCGATTCGATCAAATGCATGGTTTCGATCCGATCAAATGCATGGTTTCGATCCGAACGATTGCATGCGTGTTATGAATACGCGACATCGTGTTACGCAAATGCACAGTTTCTGATGCGGCTTTCCGTTTCAATAAATTGCGTTGAATCAAGAAGAGCGGAAACACAAAGATCACCTCGTTCTGCCCAAGGCTTGACATAAGCAATGCAGTACGATACCTTGCCCTGTACACATATATATAGCCCAACGCCCAGGAAACACCAGCGCGTATACCAAATACCATGATACGATTCTTCAATACAGCAGGGCCGGTCAACCCGCAGGATCACTACACCCTGCCCCCGCTCTCACGCCTGGACCTGGAGGAACTGCTCCTGCTCATAGCGCAGAAGAAGTACTTTGTCCTCCATGCCCCCCGACAGACCGGCAAGACCTCACTCCTGCTCGCCCTGATGGAGTACCTGAACAACGGCAAGGAATATACCTGCCTGTATGCTAACATCGAAACAGCCCAGACCGCACGGGGCGATGTTGAGCAGGGTATCTTTGAGGTGGCACGGGCCATTGCTGCATCAGCTAATATATACCTTGGGGACGAACGCCTGTATCAATGGCTGTGTGAAGAAAAGGAGAAACGTAATGGACACGGCCTTCTGGATGCCCTGCTGACCCGATGGTCTCAGGAGAGCGCAAAGCCTGTAATCCTGTTCCTGGACGAAGTAGACGCCCTGGTCGGCGATACCCTGATCTCTGTGCTGCGGCAGCTCCGCAAAGGCTACAACCAACGTCCGGCTGCCTTTCCCCAGTCGCTCATCCTCTGCGGTGTCCGGGATGTGAAGGACTACCGCATCCAACAGGGAGACGGCGAGGTGATCACTGGCGGGTCAGCCTTTAATGTCAAGGCAGAATCCCTGCGCATGGGCAACTTTACCAGGGAAGAGATCAATACCCTGTATCAACAGCATACCCAGGAGACAGGGCAAGCCTTTGCCCAGGAGATCTTTCCCCAAGTCTGGCTCGACACTCAGGGCCAACCCTGGTTGGTCAATGCCCTTGCCTATGAGATGGCCTGGAAGGATAAGGCAGCCCGTGACCGTACCAGGGACATTGGCCTGGAGCAGTATCAGGCAGCACGGGAACGCCTGATTCAGTCCCGCGCCACCCATCTTGATCAGCTGGCGGATAAGTTACAGGAAGACAGGGTGCGCCGCACCATTGCTCCACTCCTTGCCAGTGATGCAACAGCCTTTCAGGTACCCACAGATGACCTGCAATACCTGGAGGACCTTGGCCTGATTCAGCGCAAGCCCCAGGTACGGATCGCCAACCGTATCTATCAGGAGATCATCCCCAGAGAACTGACCGCTTCCACCCAGGATACCATTGTTGAGCAGCAGGAGTGGTATGTGGATACAGAGAACCGGCTGGATATGCATAAGCTGCTGGCCGCGTTTCAGCAATTCTTCCGTGAGCATGCAGAATCCTGGATCGAACGCTTTGAGTATAAGGAGGCAGGGCCACAGCTCCTGCTACAGGCCTTTCTCCAGCGGATCATTAACAGCGGCGGCAGGATCAGCAGGGAATACGGTCTGGGCCGGAAACGCACTGACCTGGTTATTGAGTGGCCTCTGGACAAGGAACAGGGGTACTTCGGCCCGGTGCAACGCATCGTCATTGAGCTGAAGATATTGCGGGGTAACCTGGATACGCTTATTGAGCAGGGCATGAACCAGGTTGCTGAGTACAGTGATACCTTTAATGCTGATGAGGCCCATCTTGTCCTGTTTGATCGTGGTCCAGAGATCGCATGGGAGGCCAAGATATGGCAGCAGAGTCGTCAGCACGGCAGTCGTCAGATTGCAATATGGGGATGTTGAACAAGAAGGCAAGGCCCGCAGGCTAAGATGAGCACAAAGGAGAACACCATGTATCGCCCACAGCTGGTCAGAGCGGAACCGAACTATGCTCTCCAGGTGGATGTCCTTCATTAAACGAAGAGGAGAGCTTGAGGCTCCTTCTCCATCTCTTTAAAAAGTATAGTATTTTATACTTTATTTTATTTTTTTTACAATTACCTCTTAAGAAGTAACAGCTTGATTTTTATGCTTGTGCTGAGCAAATACAGCTTAGCAACCCAAAGCACAGGATTAATTATTGAAGAATACTGAATTCATTTGACAAAATCATTTTATTCGTTTGACAAAACCATTTTATTTGTTTTATACTCAAAAACTTTTTCTTATGAAAATATTAGAAGGACAATGTTGGCGTGGAGCATGTGATGCGTGCCATAGAGGGTGGACTTTTTTTAAACTTTCCCCTTACATTCGACATTCTTCACAAAATCACTGCACGTTAACAGGTACGGCATAATTTTACTTGCCAAATATATATAGAATAATACATATGTAGCTCTATGTACTATAATGATGAGCACACACTGCTTTTCAACTTCAATGCAACACAGATACCTTTTCATTTTATTAACAATTACAATACCTCTACTTGAAGAAAGCCTCTCCGTAACTACAGATTACTCTCGTAAAACCTTCCAAATTCAGCCAACTGAAGGAATGAAACGGGTGTTTTCTTGATTAAAGGCAAACGTATAAGAGCTGTGCAATGAAAAAAGTATTGTTGGTAGATGACGATGAAATGATCCATGAGATTGTGGAATCAACCCTGGGCGATTATAAAAAAATATTCCAGATAGTACATGCCTATGACATCAAAGAAGCTGCCAGACAAATAGAGCGAGGAGGTATTTCTCTTGTTATTACCGACCTTGTTATGCCTGGAGGAGACGGTTTTCAGCTATTATCCTATATCCAGGAAAAACATCCTGAAATACCGAGGATTGTTATAACTTCCTATGATTTGCCAGAACTGAAGACCCGGCTTATGGGAAAGGCTTTCCAGATCTTTAAAAAGCCATTGGCTTCTGAAGAACTTGCCGATGCAATTATACGAGGACTGAAAACACAGCAAAAAAAAGGTGACCTTGGAAAATTTTCTGTTGTTGGAATTGTTCAACTAATGGAAACAGAAGAGACTACCTGCCGCCTTGATGTTCATAATTGCGGGGAACATCAAGATATTGATCATTGCATAGAGAATAAATGTCCTGAATACAAAGGGAGCCTTTTTCTTGTTCAGGGAAAAATTTACGATGCCCTTTGCGGCAAGCTGATTGGCGAAGAAGCTGTGCTCAAATTGCTCAGCATGGAAGGCGTTCAGGTCAGCAGTTGTACATTAAAAGATGACGTGGTCAGGAGGGTTCATAAAAGCAATCAAAACCTGCTGATCAACGCAATGATTCAGAAAGACAATCAATGCGATGACGTTGAGCCGGAAGGGCCACCCCAGCAACAACTTCTGGATGAAGGTATTGAACTATGTAAAAGATTGGAGCTGAACAAGGCCCAGAAAAAACTGATGGCCTTTGTTCGCGATAATCGCAAAAGTGCTCAGGGCTGGCTCTGGCTCTCTCGCTCCTTAACAGACTTACCAAAAATTAAAAAAGCACTGGGTGAAGCGTATAAATGTTCCCCAAAAGAACCTCATATCCTTGAAGATGTAGAAAAGGCTCGCCTCTTTAAAGGCAGCGAAAAAATAATCCGTTGCCCTTTCTGTTTTGCGCCTATGGAGCAGCATGCTGTCTTTTGTCCCTATTGCCGGGCAAACGCACTCTCCGATTCCTCAACCTTGTCGAAAATTGATCCCTATAAAGTAGAGCGAAAAATGGTTCTGGAGGCTGTTGCTCGTTTTGAACAAGTTCTAGCTGATGAAGTCAACCCCAGACTGCTCTACTATGCTGGTGCGGCCTATCTTAACCTGAATGATTATGATAAGGCATTGACCTATTTTGATCTCCTGCTGCCCATTGTTCAGGTTGACACTACATTGCAAAAATTTTCTGGACAAGTTCGTGAAATAGTTGAATATATTGCATCAAGCCAGAGGCCGGAAACTGGTAATGACGAAACAAAGGACAGCTGGCATGAGCAAAAGGTAAAGCGCTTAATCACCAACCGCTCAAACAGTAAAACAATTCTTGTTGTTGAAGATAGCCCCACAACCAGAAAGGTTATCAAAATGACTCTGACCAGCAGTGATTTTCGTGTTATTGAAGCTGCTGATGGTGTAGAGGCGTTAAGCAGGTTGAATGAGGAACGACCGGACCTTGTTCTCCTTGATATTATGCTGCCAAAAATTGACGGATACCGTGTCCTCTCTATTCTAAAAAAGAATAATGACACCAAAGATATACCTGTTATTATGTTGACAAGTAAAAACAGGATAATTGATAAGGTCAAAGGCAGGTTATCTGCGGCCAGTGCCTACCTGACAAAGCCGTTTAAACCTGCTGAACTTATTGATATAGTCAACTCCACCATCGTAAAGGGTGGAACAAAAATTGAACAGGCACCTGAAAGAGCATCTGAGTAAGCACTCACTGCACACGATCCAGATGTGCTGTTTTTTCATCACCTTACAACTCTATTCCGACCTCTGGACCGGAATAATAAAACATGAAAGCTAGTACTTTCATAAAATAAAGAAGGAATATTATGTCTGCGAGAAAATTACTGATTGTTGACGACAGTCCAACAGAGCTTAAGTTAATAACTGATGTATTCAATACCCCTGATTATAACGTTGTTACTGCCACTGATGGTGAAGCTGGTGTAGAAATGGCCATAGCAGAACAGCCTGAACTCATTATCCTTGACGTTGTTATGCCCAAAATGAATGGGTTCCAGGCATGCAGGAAGATTAAATCTATTCCTGAACTAGAAAATATTCCGGTGATCCTGTTGACCAGCAAAAACCAAAAATCGGATGAATTTTGGGGAAAGAAACAAGGGGCTGACGTCTACCTGACAAAACCTTTTAATACCGACGAAGTAATAGAAGCCGTAACCAGCCTTCTTTCTTAATTTTTTCTCATTCCCTAAGAAAGACAATGCGTGACGATATAGGTGACGGAACAGCCCCTTCTCCTGACCTTTCAGAACTTCTGCAGAGTATTGATCAGGAAATTGACCAAGCCGTGTTGCAATACGGAGACGGTCTCAAAGATACTTCTGATGAACACCTGCAAGAGCTGGGGAGATATATTTGCTTTGAGCTTGGGAACAAAAACCTGGCCCTCCCTCTTTCACTTGTTGTGGAGGTAGGTGAACTGGAAAATGTCCGTCCCCTCCCCTTTTTGCCTGAATGGGTTCAAGGTATAACCAATATACGTGGCGAAATAGTCTCTGTTACTGACATAGCTTGTTTTTTTAATATTACAAAAAAACAGCAGAAAAAGACACATCACGCATTTATAGTCATCTATAACGGCCAGGTAAAAACCGCAATTATTGTTGATCGGATTGCTGCCACACGTATGTTATACAAAAAAGAGGACGCTGAAGAAAAACTCTCAACAGAACGAATAAAACAAGGTGTTTTATCGGGTTTCCTCATTGGTTCAGCAGTATATCACTCTGGTGGAAAAGAAGAAGTAGTCCAACTTTTTGACGGTGAACAATTACTCTCATCTATAAGAATATAATGAACAATAGCTTGGAGAGAGTAGATGGATAGCAGCATGGGCAATGAAATAGTAATAGGGTTTATCGGGGAGGTGGAAGGATACGTTCCCGATATGAGTCGTTGCCTTCAGACTCTGCAGCAGGATCGCACCCATAGACCGTCATTAACAGAACTGCATAGAATCACCCATACCATCAAAGGTGCAGCCGCAATGGTTGGCCTGGACGACCTGAGCGATATTGGTGAGGTTCTTGAAAAAGTGATGGAAAACCTTCTTGATTCTTCTCTGGATTTAGACGATGAGATCATTACTCTGCTGGGAGATGCAACTGGTCGTATTGAAAGCTATTGCGCAATGCAACGAGAGGGAAGGCCTGATGATGGTCACCTCCTTTTACAACCAATTGCAAAAATTGAAGAAAAAACTTTAAAAAACATTTCTGATTCTAACAAATCAGAAGGAGACTCTGCAGAAAATAATCCTGAACTCCTTCATTTTGATAGAGAAGAGGAGTATCCCTTTCAGCCAGAAGCTGAAGCATTTGATCAAGATGAGTCTGCCAAGCTGGATAAAGATATCAATAGCGATGCGATAGATGATCTTTTTGCTGAAGATAAGAGCAAATCATTTGAAGAGACTGGAGATACAGACAGTCTTTTTGATGAAATTTTTGACGAAATTCCTTCAGCATCATTGCAAGAAAAGACACCTACAAAGGAAAACGGTATTTCCTTTATTGAAACCGAGCAGGATTCTCAGGAACTTCCTGAGTCAGTACCGATTGGCCCTGAACTTCTGGAATGTTTTCAGGAGGAAACAGAAGAGCATCTGGAAAACATTGACAGATGCCTTAACAGTCTTGAGGAGCACACCACTGACCTTATCACCCTCACTCCGTCAAGTCAGGAAACCCTTCACTCCCTGCGTCGTTCTGTCCACACCCTCAAAGGTGCTGCTGCTGTTATAGGGATTGAGCAGGTTGCAGCCTGGGGCCATGATTTTGAAGATTTTCTTGATTGGCTCCATGATGAAGCTCAACAACTGGATCCCACCACACTAGTTGCTCTCCGCGATGGATCTGACCTTCTGGCCTCTCTGGCTGAAACGCCTGGTTTAGCGATTGCAAAGGAGAAGCAACGAATAACCACACAGTTTGAAGATATAATCAAACAATTTTCTTCCCACCCTGTAGGTCCAGATAAACAAGAAGCAGAAACAAAAACATCATCATTTATTGCAGAAGAACCGGATGAGGCTGACAGTTTTTTTGATGAGTTTTCCTCCCTCCCATCTGAGACAGAGGAAGAAGACGATTTATTTGCCTCTGCTCTTGCCGGATTATCTGAACATCCTGAAAAATCTGACAACCTCTTTGATGCTTCCAGTGCGACAGAAGCGGATCAAAACGAAACGGACTCTGTTGCCATTGACCCTGAATTATTGGAATGTTTTCGAGAAGAAACCGAAGAGCATCTGGAAAACATTGACAGATGTCTTAACAGTCTTGAGGAGTACACCACCGACCTTATTACCCTCACTCCGTCAAGTCAGGAAACCCTTCACTCCCTGCGTCGTTCTGTCCACACCCTTAAAGGTGCTGCTGCTGTTATAGGGATTGAGCAGGTTGCGGCCTGGGGCCATGATTTTGAAGATTTTCTTGATTGGCTCCATGATGAGGCCCAACAACTGGATCCCACCACACTAGCTGCTCTCCGCGATGGATCTGACCTTCTGGCCTCTCTGGCTGAAACGCCTGGTTTAGCGATTGCAAAGGAGAAGCAACGAATAACCACACAGTTTGAAGATATAATCAAACAATTTTCTTCCCACCCTGTAGGTCCAGATAAACAAGAAGCAGAAACAAAAACATCATCATTTATTGCAGAAGAACCGGATGAGGCTGACAGTTTTTTTGATGAGTTTTCCTCCCTCCCATCTGAGACAGAGGAAGAAGACGATTTATTTGCCTCTGCTCTTGCCGGATTATCTGAACATCCTGAAAAAACTGACAACCTCTTTGATGTTCCCAGTGCGACAGAAGCGGATCAAAACGAAACGGGCTTTGTTGCCATTGACCCTGAATTATTGGAATGTTTTCGAGAAGAAACCGAAGAGCATCTGGAGAATATTGACTATTGCCTGAATCAACTTACAGATCAGGTGAGCGGCCCAACAGAACTCTGTACAACAACCCGGGAAACGCTTCATTCTCTTCGCCGTTCCGTCCATACCCTCAAGGGTGCTGCTGCTGTTATAGGGATTGAACAAGTTGCTGCGTGGGGTCATGATTTTGAGGACTTTCTTGATTGGCTTCATGATGAGGCAGGCCTGCTTTCCCCTTCAGTTATTGCCCTGCTTCGCGAAGGGACTGACCTGCTGACCGAACTTTCGGAAAATCCGGCTATTTCAGTTGAAAAGAAAAAAAATGATCTCAACGCTCAATTCAACATCATCATTGCAGATCATGGGAGTTTGACAAATCAACAAACGCCTTTTGTTATAAAAGAGAAAAAGGAACCAACCAATCAGCAAGCTGGCAATGACAGTAGCGGTGAAAATATTGACGAGGAACTCCTCCAATACTTTCATGAGGAAACAAAGGACAGTCACGCATCATCAACAGATGAGATTGATCTCCCCCCTGTTGAAGAAGACAGAGCAACGCCTTCTGAACAGATATCAGAGCAAAAACCAACACAAAAATTTCAAACAACTCCTGCTCAACAGCAACGGACAAAATCGGCAACCTTGCGTGTTGACATCAACAGAATTGACCAAATGGTAGGTCTGAGTGGTGACATGGTTATTAATCTGAGTAGTTTTGAAGATTCAATGGATACCATGTCAGGCACAATGAATGAGCTGGATATGATCCTTCAGCGCCTGAAAAATATCAATTCCAGCTTAGAGGCAGGGTACGAACTGGCCTCAATCCCTCATCTTGGCAGCTCAGATGACGGTCAATCTTCTGAGCTGAACCAGGACTTTGACCCCCTGGAGATGGATAAGTATTCAGAATTGAATATCTTAATCCGATCTCTAACAGAGGCTGTTAGTGACCTTGATTCGATCATGACCCAGAATACTCTGGATAATGTCATCTGGCAAAAAACGGTTGAACAGCAGAGTATGGTTTTGAAAGAGCTGCAAAACAGGATGATGGGTATCCGGATGACGCCCTTCTCAACCCTGTCCGGCAGGATGCAACGAACTGTACGGGAAGCAGCGCGAACCACTGGTCACCCTGCTCAACTCACCATTAAAGGTGAATCCATCATGATGGATACCAGGGTCTGGGATGTCATGGCAGACCCTCTCATGCATATTCTACGTAATGCCGTAGCCCATGGTGGGAGTTCACCAAAACAGGGTAACAAAAGCCCCCTTGCCATCACAATAACAGCGCGAAGAAAAGGAGGCTTATGTACTCTCCAGGTGAGCGATAACGGAAAAGGACTGGATTACGAGGCCATCCGTATCAAAGGAATGAAGCTGTATCCTGATGATCGGGTCAACCTCATGAGTGATAATGAATTGGCTGACTTAATCTTCAGGCATGGTTTTTCAAGTACTGGCACAATTACCAATATTGCAGGTCGTGGTGTTGGAATGGATGTTGTTCGTGACGGGATTGACCAACTGAATGGCTCTATTGAACTTATTTCAGAACAAGGCCAGGGAACAACATTTATTATGCGCCTGCCTGTTGCTGTTGCCCAACTACCAGCTATTCTCGCTCGTTTTGGAGCCCAGGTTTACGCCCTGCCAATGCACGACGTTGAAAGCGTTGTCAGAGCCACTTCTGAAGAAAAAAAGAGCCGTGAATACAATTTTGACGGGGAAAACATTCCGCTTCTCCACCCTGCCGAGATACCAGGCTTTGAGACTGGTAGAATCTATACTCAAGAAAACCTTACGGAGGAAGACCAAGCCCTTCTTGTCGTGCATGCAGGACGAAAGCGGGCAGCAATTCTTTGTGAACAGCTCATTGGGCAGAGAGATATTGTTTTCAAAGATCTGGGAAACCATTTACACAATGTTCCTTGTATTTCAGGGGTCACAATTATGGGTGATGGTTCCCTTATCCCCATTCTTCAGGTAGAAGAGATCCTCCGCACATGGACATCTACAGTTACAAAACAGGATAAAGGGATAGAGAGACGGGCAGCTCAAAGTCAGGCACTTCTTCGCGTTCTAGTTGTTGACGACTCTATCAGTGTCCGAAAAGTAGTTTCTAATTTAATTACTCAGCAAGGATGGCTGCCTGTTTCTGCCCGTAATGGTATCGAAGCAATTGAAAAAATACGTGATGAGCGACCTGATATCGTACTTCTTGACGTTGAAATGCCTCGCATGAACGGGTTTGAAGTTCTCCAGGCCCTGCAGGCTCAGCCTGAATTACGGGACATCCCGGTTGCAATGCTGACATCACGAAGTGCGGAGAAATACCAAAATAAGGCTCGTGAGCTTGGAGCACGCGGTTTTATGAATAAACCCTTTAAAGCCGATGAAGTTATCAGCTTTATCCGTAAGGTGACATCATCTGAAAAAGTAGAGTCATACTAATATAATCTTACAGAGTTACGTGAAAGTACCAAACAGGACACTTAAGTGATTTTGCTGACTTTCATTATTTGTTACTCCAGCCCAAAGGGGCGGAATGGGGGCCAGAAAAAATGAAAAAAGTTTGTTTAGTCAAAGGAGGTAATTTTGTTTTGGGGATTGAGTCCAGCTACATCCTTTCCCGCCAAAATGGAATGCTGGCTCCAGAAACAGCGGCACAGGAAGGAAATATCTTCCATCTCGGCGCGTTACTGGCGCGCAAGCATTGCAAGCGTCCAGAACCTGGATCTGTTTTTCTTCAAGTGGAGAAAGAAAAAAATAACTTTTTTTTACTGGTTGATCAGGTCATTGATGAAATAGAGCTTCCCGGACAAACAACACGACTCCCCCCACCTTCACCCGAACTTGCCCATATACTTTTTCCGCAAGTTGCTGTTTGCATGAATCTTATTGTCCTTTTGCTGGATCCTGGACAAATTATCCCTGTTGCTCGCCAGCTGGGCCAGGGAATCGGGGTTCTTGCCAGAGAACACTGTGTACAGGTGAGAGCACCGCAAAGACATAAATATGTTCCAGCTGTTGACACTACTGCTCAACAGTCAATCAAGTCCTCTTCAAAAAACGTGTTAAAACAGCCTGCTGAAACTCAGCCAGCAGACAAAAAAGTTGTCAGGCCAGCTGGTAGGTGGAAAACAATTAAAAAGAATAAAAAACGGCCTAAATCCGTTAATGAGGAGACCTTTAAACGCATCATGGCGTGGACAATCTCACAGTTTAAGCAGGGTAAGGTCAGTGCAGGAGAACTCCTTGCAGACCAGCTTCCACCTGGATTAGTTCAGCAGGAAGGGCTCAGTGATACGGTTATTCAATATCTTATTGACCAGATATCTCTTCGGTGTCAGGAAAGTATCACGCCAAGCCACCCAGAGGAGCACCATGAGGGATAAGAAAAAAAAATCTTTGAAGGGACAAGCAAAAACCGTTGCCCTTTCCTTAGATGCTGAACAAATCAAAGGAAGGGATCCTGTTTTGCTCTTTACTGCCAGTCAGATTGACGAGGTACTGGCAGATGCCGAGGTACACCCCCTGCCCTTTGCAGCAAATCATCTTGTCGGTCTCTGTGCTTGGCGGGAACAGGTTTTACCGATTATAGATCTTGTTGCATTTTTCGACCTGATACCATCACAAAAAGATAAAAACGAACGATATGTAGTTGTACGAACCGTTGACAGTACCCTGCTCGACACGAATAAAGACAACAAGGAAAAACAAAATACCAACAAGGTGGTTCTCCGCTGTGTCCTTAAAGTCTCAAACCAGATTATCAGTGGAGACATTCCCACAGAGTGTACAGCTGTTTTTCCAAAGCAGGCTGGCTTTGCCCCGGTTTTCCTGAAAGGGCTTTTCCAGGGTGAGAAAAAATTATTTCTTCTCCCTGATCTTGCGACAATAATACATTCAGATGTACAAGGCAGTACAACCTGAAAACACACTTGCAGGAAATCACCAGAATGGATCACCAGCAAGACTGTGAGTGGAAGAAATTGGTTTACAAAAATTGTTGATATTGCAATGCTGTAATGCTGTAATACGCCGTAAACAGTGATCGCTCTATAAGTGATTGCTGGCCCCTACGTTTAAAAAAAATAAAAAAACAAGCAGTTACCTGTTTACATTATCGTGTTGGGTAATTTTTTCAAAGGAGAAAAAATGGCACAGAAGGCTAAGGATAAAAAGATGTTGAATATAAAAAAGCTGTTTCACAGCCGACAGACTATCAGGGGCAAGCTGCTATTCTGGCTTCTGATTATCTCACTGGTGCCAATGGCTGTTATCGGCTTTGTAAGTTATAATTATTCCTCCTCCTCATTGCAGCATCAGTCTTTTGAGCAGTTGGAGACAACTTTGGCATTCCAGTATCAGGCATTACAGCGATATTTTGATGACCAGGCCAAAAAACTGGAAAATATTGCCAGTAATATGGAAGTCTTTCAGGAAGAAGCCTATACCAAACTCTCTGCTATTCGGGCCTTGCAGAAAAAACAAATACAGGACTATTTCAAAATACGTTTTGAAGATGTAAAGATATTTGGCCAAAACCCTCAACAACAGCAGGCCTTTAGCCAACTTCTGCAAAATGCAGATACAGAACCCAACTCTGAGTTTGTTGAATTTCTTGATGAATGGTTAATGAACCGGGATTTTGCCTCGCTTACGATGCTGAACCAGGATGGTGAGGTTGTCTACTCTACTGATAAAAATGTACCTCGCGGTGCCACGGTCCATGAAGGTACATCAGAGTGGGAGGCAATGCAGAAGGGTATGCTGGAAACCCGCTTTATTGACTACCGTCCTTCCTCCTTTCACGAACTGAAAAATGTAGCTTATTTTTCTACTCCGCTCTTTAGTGCTGATCAACCTCCGAGCCTTCTGCTTTTTCGCCTTCAGGACCATGCCCTGGACAGCATCATGAAGGAGGTTCCTGGATTGGGAGAAACCGGTGAAACCTACCTGGTTGGTATGGACGGAATGTTCCGCTCTAACTCACGCCATTTTGATGAACCCACTATTGCAAACCCATCCTTTCTTGTGGATACAGAAAGTATTGTTTACGCACTGGCAGGTGAAGATGGAGAAACCAGCGTTGTCAACTATCGCGGTGATAGTGTTCTTTCCGCCTATACAGCAGTAAGCATATACGGCGTTACCTGGGTTTTGATGGTTGAAATTAATCAGGCCGAAGCTGTGATTCCCAAGCTGGAAGATGGTAAAACAGATCTTCTTTCCCAGCTTGCCCAAACATATACGTTTTCCGATCTGTATCTGGTGGCCCCAGATGGATATATCTTTGCTTCTGCAAAGCGACACAAGGATTATCTGACCAATATCCTCACTGGTCCCTATGCAGACTCAATGTTCAATAAAGCAGTTCAAGAAGTTTTAGAAACGCAGAAAATGGCCATCAGCGATTACGCCTTCTATGAGCCCGCAGGTGGACAGGCTGAGGCCTTTATGGCTATACCGGTAATGAATGACGACGCCATGTCAATGATCGTTGCCCTTCAGATTTCTATTGATCCGATTAATGATATTATGAAAATCCGACAGGATTTTGAAAAAGAATCTGGACAGGCAGAAATGGAAGGCCATGTTGAGATGATCCATGTAGACACTTACCTGGTTGGCTCAGATAAATTATGGCGTTCAGAAGCGTTTAATCCCGAAAAATACCAGGCAAAATCAACCCTATTGAATCCAAAAGTCAAAGCAGATACAAAAGCTGTTCAGCAGGCCCTTGCTGGTAAAAGCGATACACAAGTTATTGTCAACAGCCTGGGAGAAAAGGCATTGACCTCCTGGTCACCGGTTCGCTACAAGGGGCTTCAATGGGCTCTTATCAGTGAGGTTGCTCAGAAAGAAGTTGATCGCCCTGTTATGCAGCTGCTTCGCATTGTTGGACTGCTTGCTTTTCTTGCTGCAATAGCGGTTATTTTCATCAGTTTACGGGTTGCCGGCGGGGTAACCAAACAGGTTGATGAAATTATGCAAGGTATTGCAATGGTTGAAAAAGGTGAATATGGACAGCAGGTTAAAATAACCAGTAAGGACGAGCTGGGACAGATGGCGGGCTCATTTAATCAGATGACAACCACCATTCATGACCTTATTGAATCCAGGCAGCAGGAGCATGATGAACTTCAGGATTCCATTATCCGCCTCCTTGAAGAAATTACCGAGCTGGCAGACGGAGACCTGAGTATTCGGGCCACTGTAACTGAGGACGTGATCGGTACCCTGGCTGACTCATTGAACCTGATGTTGGAAGAGCTTGGAACAGCTTTTGTTAGAATTAAGCAATCTGCTGAGCAGGTTGGTTCAACAGCAAATATTCTGAGTGCATCAACAGGGGAACTGGCTGGTCAGAATAATAATCAGGCAAACATGATTAATGAAGCTGTGCAGGAAATTAATCAGCTGACAAAAGCCATCCGTGAAGCTGCTGATCAGGCCAACCAGTCTGCAAGCTTTTCCCGTGAATCCAGTCAGGTTGCTGGAGAAGGCGCAAAGGCTGTACGGGAAACCAGTCAAGCTATGGAAGCTATTCGTGGTAATGTGCAAAATACAGCGCGTTCTATTAAACGACTGGGTGAAAGCTCTCAGGAAATCAGTGACTTTGCCCGAACAATTAATGAAATTTCCGACCGTACCTCTATCCTGGCCCTGAACGCTTCTATTCAGGCGGCTGCGGCTGGTGAAGAAGGGCGTGGTTTTGCAGTGGTTGCTGAGGAGATTCAACGCCTGGCAGAGCGAGCAGCTGTTTCAACCAGACAGATTGAAACCTTAATCAAAAACATTCTTGGCGAGATTACAGAGGCAGGCATCAGTATGGACTCCAGTATTCAAGAGGTTGTTCAAGGAACTCAGCTTTCTCAAAATGCTCTTTCACGGCTTGACGAAATCACAGAGCGCTCCAATGAAGTTTTTGAGCTTATTCAAGGCGTTGCCTCAGCTTCACAGCAACAGGCAGATACAACAGCTATTCTGGCAACCTCAATGGGCGAAATCGGCAGTATCAGTCTGGAAACTGCTGAAGAGGCTATGGGTGCTTCGGTTTCCATGCAGGAAATGGCGGTTATGGGCGATGACATGCTTCAGGCTGTTGCCACCTTTAAACTTGAATCAGACAAAAAGGATCCTGATAATGATGTCTTGGAAGCAGATCCGTTTGATGCGTAAACTGATATCTGTTCTCGCTACAGCAGGTAGCTTTTGCAGGATATTTCCAGTCAGGCCGGTAATTGATGAGTATATAACGACAATTGACAACTGAAAAGGGTTGAAAAGAATGAAAAATAATAGATGGAATATTCTGTGGGGCTGCTGCTTCTCTCTTATAGCTGCTCTGCCCGGACAGAGTGATGCTGAAGTTACGCTTGGTCAGTCCTGTGCATTGACAGGAGGAACGTCATTTCTTGGCCAACAAATGCATAAGGGGGCAATGGCTTATCTGAAGACATCTGCCCCGGATGAGATTGAAGTACTGGTCAGGAATGATGGCTATGAACCAGGGCGTTGTCTTGAAAATACAGAGTTTTTCTTACAACAAGGTGTTGATGCGCTGTTCGGCTATGTGGGCACTCCTACCTCAAAGGTGGCCGTTCCTTTGTCAACCGAAAGCAAGGTGGTGTTTTTTGCCCCGGTTACCGGAGCTGGCTTTTTAAGCGATGTGGAAAAGAACCCTTATTCCTTTGCCGTCCGGGCAAGCTATGCAGCTGAAATTGAAAACATGATGCAGCACCTGAAAGAGGATTTGGGAATCACCCGAATCGGGATCTTTGTCCAACGTGATGCCTTTGGAATGGCCGGAGTACAAGCTGTTGTGAAAGCTCAGGAAAAAATCAAAGGAATCACTATTACCCCTCCTATTCCAGATCTTCCTGATGAGCAAAGCTCAATGGATCACTGGAACGCCTTTTGGAAAAGTGTCCCTAATTATCGCAGAAATACAGTGTCAGTTGGTGGGGCTGTCCGGCAAATCAGAGGACAGGCTGTGGAGGCAATTATCCTGATCGGTGCGAGCAGACCCAGTGCATTGGCTATTAACCAATGGCATAAGATAGGCTTTAACGTCCCCATGCTCAATATCTCCTTTGTTGGCTCCAACGCTTTGGCAAGCCGTTTGAAAAAAACTGATAATGTCTACATCAGTCAGGTGGTGCCTGACCCTTGGGATAACAGCATTCCGTTGGTAAAGGAGTATCAGCAGGATATGGGGGCTGTAGAATATGGTTTTGCTAGCCTGGAAGGCTATCTTAGTGCCAAAACTTTTCATCAGGCCCTTTCAAGAGTTCAGGGTGAGGTCACAACAACGTCTCTAAAAAATGCGCTGGAATCAATGACCGCATATGATGCCGGTGGTGTGGAAATTTCTTTTGGAAAAGATGACCATCGGGGAATGGATTCGGTGTATTTAACAAAGATAGATAAATCTGGTGATACAATTCAGTTTAGCTATGTAGACACGTTGTCTCCGGTGGAATAAGTTCCTGTTCGAAAGCAGGTGTTGAGAATGTGATTGATATTTGAGCTGGCATTGTTGCGGAATGATACTGCAAAATATAAAAAACCGATTCCTTTGGGATTGGTTTTTTTTATAGAAACATGAGGTTGAAAAAAAGGAAGATAAGCAAATGAAGAAACAAGATTGCTGGGAAGCCAAGAAATGCGGGCGGGAGCCTGGTGGTATAAAAGCTGATGAATTCGGGGTGTGCCCGGCTGCTGAAGAGCAAAGAGCTGACGGAATCCATAGCGGCACAAACGCTGGGCGTTGCTGCTGGGTGGTTGCAGGCACCTTATGTAAGGGCGCAGTTGCCCAGGGTGCCTATACAGAAAAGTTTGGTGATTGCCAGAAATGCGATTTTTACGCCACGGTCAAACAGGAGGAGGAACCACATTTTAAGATCGGCTTATCCATCTTAAAGGAGATACGGGCAAAGAGGTGAGCTATAAAAGAACTCACTTCCGATTTAGGAATCTGCCAGGACAATCTCCACCAGTCCAACATTGGTGGAGATTTTGTGCTCAAAAAAAATGTAAAATCGGAATCTCCATTTTAAAAGAGATTCGGGCAAAGAGGTGAGCTAAAAACACTCACTTCCAATTTAGGAATTTGCCTGGACACTCTCCATCAATTCAACATTGATGGAAATTTTAGACTTACTCCTGAGATATTTATCAGCAACAGGCGTGAAATATCCCGAGACAGTTCCTTCAACCAATTTCTGTTCCATATCCAGTATCGAACGGAGTTCTTTAAAAATCTTGCTGGCCATTTTTTCTGCAGCCGATGGCATGAATCGGCCCGTGTCGCTGTTCGCCATTACACTGAAAACGATAAACTCTTTTTCAATGTTCCTGAGTTTTTCTTTAATCTCCTTGGAAACGAATTTCTCATCAGCCTCCAGAAGCTCTTTATATATCTTCTCAGTCTGGTCAACAACCTGTTTCAACTCTGTTTCGTAATCAGAGTCAGCTACTCCCCATGCCTTCATCAAGTAGAGGGCTGCCAGCCGTTGCGATTCCATGCCCAATTCAGCAACCAGAACCACATCATGCTCTCCTTTAATGCCGGTCTCCTCTGAGATATTCTCGGCAACCTCTTCGCAACGTGTCGTGAATTTCTCAACCATCACTCGAAGGTCATGCATTTTTGTTTTATCCGGTTTCTTTTTAAATTCCGGTTTGATCTCGTACCAGAAATTCTCAATGTCAACAATCTCGGAAGACAGTTTATCATTTAGTTTATGCCCTTTAAGATCATTGATCTCCTTATCCATATCCTCCAGGTTTTCTTTCAGATCTTTGGCTGGATCATGATAATCCACCCCCATGCCGATCAAGGTGTAATCTTTTAAAATGCGGTTGGCCTGCATACAGATGTCGGCCATGTCATGTACATCTTTTGCTGAAGCTGTGGCCGACACCTCTGTGCAGAACAACAAGATAATACTGGCTGTCAAGGTCAACAGCATTCTCGTCTGCATCCAGTTGCTTTTTTCATCTTTTTTCTTCCGTTTCATGATACTTTCTGATTACCTCCAAAATGTTTGTGGTTTGTTGCGTGAAGTCATGCCGTTATTTCGCATATAACTCCCATCCCTCCTCTTCTGAGAGGGATAATAACAAAACATGAAAGTTAATGGGGTGACTCTCCAAGGAATCACTCGGTACTTTCCTGTAAACACCCATCCCCCCCTCTGGGGCGGGACAACAAAACATGAACATACTGATTTCAAAAAGCTGGTCAGTATTTTCATATTAATCGGATTGACAGTCCTGCAAAAATATATTTATCGTCACAGGACTGCCCTTTTCACTCAACGCATTCGCAGTTTATTCATCATTTTGCGTTTGAACTCGCTTTTTTATGGTGGAAGTCTTCCAATACCTCAAGTTCATTTACCAGCTTTTCTACCGAAGCAAGAACAATCACAGGCAAAGCACCTCGTTGAATATCAACAAAGAATTCCTTGGCTACTGGCCAGAATTCGTTAATTTTGTTGCGACTGGTCAAAGTTATGCCTTCGTACTTGGTATATGCATTGACTTTAGCCAAAGTGCTTTCAAAATCCTGTACAGCCTGCTTCAACTGGACAACATTATTATAGTCATCAAAACCGGCCTGGTAAGCGATGTAGAACTTGTTGATTCTCTCCAGAAAAAAAAGCATCTCTTCTACTGCAACCAGCATTTCTTCCTCGGCATTCCCTTTTTGCATATGCTGCTGGGCAACAAACTCAGCTCCCTCCAGCAACGATTCGCTGTAATCAATCATCAATGCGCCGTTTTCCTTGCTGTAGGGCTTATCAACAAGATTCAACAGTTCTTCCGTGGTATATTCAAGATAGACCACGATATTTTTTTCTTCTTTGCTCCCCTTTGCCAGCCCGTCCTGAATTATAATCAGATCCTTTTTTAGACGAGCAAGACTCTTTTTCAAATCTTCGGTCGCACGGTCCACGCGGACACCCTGTTGCTTATAAAAATATGCTTTGGTGATTGTTTGGCTGGAAAACTTAATATTTTCAGCAGCCTCAACTGTAAGCAGTTCACGGTTTGAATCCGCAGCCAATGCCGGGGTAAGGTATAAAGCAAAAATTATACCTGCTACTGCATACTTCAATGTCTTTATTGTTCCGAATTTCATGATTTGATTCCTCCTTTTGTATGTACTATTCCTGTAATTGCTCTGAAAATCTCCCCTGCTGTTTTTTCATCAGCTATTGGGGTAAAATAACCTGACACGGTTCCTTCAACCAGTTTCTGCTCCATCTCCAGTATCTCACGAAGTTCTTCAAAGATCTTGGACGCCATTTTTTCAGCCGCAGATGGCATGAAGCGGCCTGAGTCACTCTTGGCCATAACGCTGAAGGCGATAAATTCCTTTTCAACCTTTTTTAGTCTTTCTTTAATTTCCTGAGAAACCAGTTTTTCATCAGCTTCAAAAAGTTCTTTGTAGATCTTCTCGGTCTGGTCAACAATCTGTTGTAACTCTGTTTCGTAATCAGAGTCAGCTATTCCCCATGCCTTCATCAGGTAGAGGGCTGCCAGCCGCTGCGACTCCATGCCCAGCTCAGCGACCAAAACCACATCATGCTCTCCCTCAATACCGGTGTCCTGGGCAATATCTTCGGCAACTTCTTCACAGCGAACAGTGAACTTCTCAACCATCTTCCGAAGATCACTCATTTTGCTCTTATCCGGTGTTTTTTCAAATTCCGGTTTGATGGCATGCCAAGATTTCTTAATTTCCTCAATCTCTGCTGCTATCTTTTCGTTTTGCTTATGTCCCTCAAGATCCTTGATTTCATTTTCAATGAGTTCAAGGTTCTCTTTCAGGTCCTTGGCTGGGTCATGATAACTTACACCCATGCCGACCAGAGCATAATCCTTTAGGATACGATTGGCCTGCATACAGATATCCGCCATTTCATGGACATCCTTTGCTGATGCGTTTGCTGATACTTCTGTGCAAAAAAACAGCGTGGTAATCGCTGTCAGTACCAGAAGCACCCTGTTGGGGACGTGGATAATTTTTTTACCAATGTGTTTTTGTTGCATGTTCTTTTTCATCCTCTTGTTCGTTTAAATATTTGCACGAAATACGTTATGTATTCCGTACGTAAAAATACTATCTACAAAAAATCAGGTATGATTTTTATTGACTCTGAAGTTGATTATTACTGCCTGAAAAACAGCATAGGTTTTGCCTTTCAAAATATATGTATTTTGAGAGGCAGAATACATGTATTTTGAGTTGCGAAATACGCATATTTCGTGAATCAAAATATAGGTATTTTGATATACAAAATATGGGTATTCTGATTCTTGTTTTTTATACCAGGAGTGGCACGAAGGGGAGAGACGGGTAGTAATGTGCTACCAGGAGCACTGGGAAATGTACGTGAAAGAAAAAAAATCTCATAATAAACCTTCCGATAGAAGTTACAGGTAAAAGCAGGTAACCCGGCTGTCTCCATCATTGGAGACCCGTGGCTTTCCGACACTGCCTCGCAGCAGCTGTGGCGTTATCAACTTTCCGTTTCTTATCGGAAAGAAGGTATCAAATAAAGTTCAAATGCGTTCAACAATGCGTTGCCACTACATGACAAAGCATGTTCTGAGTAGTGAAAGAACAACTCCTTTCAAACATCACATTGTGGCATTTATTAGATACTTTTATTATATCCAATCAATTTAAACAGTTAAACGACATATTTTCATATTAATGCTAAAAATATGCCACTTCCTATAATTATACCTTTTTCCCTTCTAAGGGGCTATTTTTCCAGATAAAAAAGGGGGAAGACAATATCCTTTTTGCAATATCTGTCTGTAGCTCCCCTCGTATTTCTGTATAATTTTTCATACCGTCAACACTATAAAGTTTTATTTTTTATACAGAATGAGGCGAACAGGAAGAGGTATTAAAAAAACAGGAAGGTTATATTATGGGACGCACTTGCGAGGAGAAAAGAGAAGAAGCAGGCGTTCCTGGAACACAGAAACGCCTGAAGGAGTAAGGTGCAGGAAAAAAATGATATTACAAGGTATCAATACCCTGGCTCAGGGGCAACCTCAAGATCATAGGGTTCACCTTCCCTTGATCCTGGAAATGAATTCCCTTTTTTTTGTTCTTCATCCAATATTTTATGCAAAATAGCGGTCAGGCAACCAGGTTGCAGATAATCCTGCCCTCGTCCGTTGGCAAAAATAAATGATGATTTTGCAGCCATATCCTCCCAGGTAATCGTTGCCGGGTTCTTGGCTACAGTTTCAAAAAAATTACGATTATAAGGATCATTGATAATCGCCATTCCAGTGCCAATAGTGGCCAGGATATCAATATGACCATGAAACATCCGGGTAAGTTTGGTATAGGCTTTCACTCCACCGCAGGAGCCCAGGCTGAGAAAACGCTGCCGCTTGGTAAGATCATGCTCAGAAATCTGGTTATTTTCTTTGAGTTTTTCCAAAGGATCGGTAATTTGCTCTGAACGCCAATACGAATGACCACGTTGGGCAAACATCTCATCATCTCCCTGGAGAAAACGCTTCATCAATAACTGCTGGTCAGCTTCATTGGCATACACATATACAGAATGACGTATGGTGATTCCATTGACCTTTTTGACAAAAACCACTGCAAAAGGACTCCGCCGCATGGTATCAAAAAGCGCAGCTAATCCTTTACCTGACCGGGACCGTTGCACAGCCCGCTTACTCACCTTCTGCACAGCGACCTCTTGATACGGGCTGTACTGTTCAGAATATTGTATCTGATAACCATGCTTGAGCAGGTTCCGGGCGTTGGAGACAAAGGATTTCCGGCCATCATCATCAGGATGAAAAATCGAAATTGAACCTAATTGCTTATCTTCCTTCCAGTCCGCAAAAGGTGTCAACAGGTACTTGTCCAGATCCACAGCCCCGTTGCGTTCAACAGTCTGTTGGATAAGTTGCTGAGCTGGCTTATTAAGCAGGTCTGGATATTCCTGTAAATAATATTGAAGAATCACAGTAATCAGCTTGCTAAAGCTGGTCCGTCCGTTATCAGCCTGAACCATTTTATCAATCAGATAATATCGTACATCCGGTTTGAGCACTTTGAGCAGATGGCGAAAGGTAGCAGAAAAAAGAAGTATAGAGTCCTCATCCTTAAAAGCAGAGGCTGCAACTAAATCCAGAATTTTCTCCTGTTCAGCAGCGTCTTTTGGGAAAAAAGTAGTGAGCTTCCCTTTTTGAGCCAGACTGACAATAAAACTGGACACCAGATGATTTGACGGGTCAGTTGCCTTGAGAAAAGTGAGCAGGTTCTTTTCATAGCCTTTATGGATTCTCTTTTTCAGGATAGGCACCAGAATATCCCGAAACGAAGAATCGTAGAGTTCGCTCCCCTGGGCCAGCAAGGCATAGATATTTGCAGAGGTCAGGTCCTGAGAAATCTGGGTGCGATCTGCTGTGGTTGCTTTACGCAGTATCCTGATCATGCTGTTTTTTTTGCCTGCCTTAAAGGCATTCAGGAAATGACCTCCATAGTTTGTCCTGGTCTTTTGAGAGAGCTTGTCAAAAAGCCTTTTCAATTCTTTTTTGGACATAGACTGGAGCGTGGCACTGGAATACTCCATTCCGTATTCATCGCTGACAGCATGCAAACTGTTGATCCGCCAGATCAAATCTTCGCCAGCAGCATAAAAGGCATCTAAAAGCTGCGTTCTTTCAGGGACGTCATATCGATAATACTGCTTCTCCTGCACATGGACCGGATGGGCAAAATAGCTGATAAGCCATCGCCAGGCCGCATTTCTGGTTAATTTATTCTTTTTGATCAGGGTACGCATGTTCCAGGCAGCATCATCGCGCAACTGCTGAAAGAGGGGTAAGGCATCTGTCACGGTTACCGGATCCATCCTCCTGGCTTCTGCAAAGGCCGCATAAGCCCATGCCTGTTTATCAGTAAAGGTATCAATGAGCGTCAGGTTGTCCAGGGCCTGCTCTACTTTCAACCCACGAACCGTAAACATCTTACGGGCAGCAAAATTCCCTGAAGGCTCCATTGCCACGATTTGAGGAATGAGCAAGAGGATTGCATCAGCTCGCTGATCAGCAATAGTGAGAAAGGTTCGAAGACATTTTACCTCTTCACGGGTCAGGTCTCTGATAGCCTTAATGACTTGAACTGCCAGCGGCATTGTCGCATGAGGGAGCTTTGTCCAATCATCAAAGGCAAGGATTTGATCATAGGAAATCTTTTTGTTGTCCAACTCCTGCCAAATCTCTTCACACCGGGCAAAATTCGCTCCAGGCAGGAGACTGATTTGGCGGGTAATCCGCTGGGAGTTATAGTCCATCTGTGCAATGACCTGTCTCCCATACTCCAGTTCCTGTGCTGTCAGGCCTGGTATCCGGGAAAAGCTTGCCATGGTTTTTTGAACCACAATTTTACTGGAAGCGTTTGAGGCAGCCTGGACAGAAAGAGGAACAAAGGTGAGAAAAAAGAAAAAGAACAATGCGAGAGACCAGCACAGGGAGTCTCTTATTTTTTGGGATGATACGGATGCAGCAGATAATGCGTATAATACATACATAAGGGAAAAAATATATTGAAGGACGTGGGAAACCCCGATTTTCCGGGACAGAATTGTAGGAGCAGACCTGCGTGTTTACCCGGCATAAAAGGGCGAACACAGAGGATCGCCCCTATGGTACCTACGGCACCTACAATAATAGGCAGGAAATTTCTTATTGCATTCCTTGTTGTTCAATGATGGGTTGATTGAACAACTTAGAATGAATAACGAACAGAGGCATTGATAGCACTGCTTTTCAGGTCATCAACCCGGGACATCTCATGATCCCGGCCAAACTCCACATCACCGGTTCGCAGGTACTCATAGCCAAGATCCACAGCCATATTCCGAGCAACATCCATAGCTACACCAGCTCCGGCTTTATAGGCAAAGGTGACTTCGCTGTCATCGCCATCAGCAAAGGCCATTTCAACCTTGGCCGTACCTGCGCCTGCTGTGCCGTACACAGAAAAGGGGCCGTAAACAGGAACGCCATAAAATCCGTTCAGCATAGCTGTGCTGATTGTAATATCAGAAAGATTTTCACCTTTGATATCAGCGGTTCGTCCGGCCAGTTCCCCTTCAATGCGAAGATTGCCAAACTGGCGTCCAGCAGAAAAACCAAAGCCATATCCTGTATCTGTGTCTGCTTGATACCCGTAATGTGCTTTATCAAGATCCAACGAACCCATCCAGGTCAGCTGGGCCGTGGCCTTCACATACCAGGGATTATGGATCTCCTTTGTTTTCAGCTTTTCAATCTCCTGAAGATTGTTTTGGATATCAGCAGCATTGGCCTCAATCGCCTGATCCTGACGTACCTGACTCTCCTCCAGGGCCTCAAGCTGTTCATCCTGCCGGGCCTGACTGGAATTCAACTGATCAATCTGATCCTGACAATCAGCAGGACAATCCGCCCCCAAGGAAGGCGGCATGATTTTCATATTACCGGCCATTCCAGGGGCTGCTGTGAACATCAGGGCTGAAATTGCTGCTGCGCTTAATATTTTTTTCATAACGCTCTTCCTTTTTTTATTCCCGCTGGGAGAAGTCTTGTAAAATAATGGCCTTCCCTCCCTTTGGGGAGAGACAACACATTATGAAAGCTGGTCAATGGGGTAAGTGATTTATCAATTACCCGACACTTTCATATAAATTTTCCTGGTAAAGTTATGCTTAATGTATCCGATCAAAGGTAAAAAAGCAAAGAAGAAACTTGGCAGTATCAATTTTTGCACTTTCTGAAAAAACAAAAACACTGGGTTGATATGGTAAAGAAGAACAATATTTAGTACCTTCTGTCTTCTCGTAAAACTTCTTTGCTCTTTTTGCTTTTCTTCTTCTCTAGATATCGTTGAATTTCCTCAACGGAAAACCTATTCAGGTATGCTCAGGGTGTTACCCTGAGCTGGTTATATACAGCCCCGTTGGGGCATTGATAATTCCGTTATTATCGCAGGGGAATGTCAATTTCCTTCCCGGATTTTCGAGCAGCAACAAAGGAGACTGTTGAAGAGGCAGATGAGCATGTCGTAACGGTTCAGCAAGGGGGAAAACCAAGGAAGCAAGCCTGCGATGCGGCAGCGTAGCTTGGAAAAATAGGAAAGTAGTGCCCCTTGATGAGTTTTCCATGCTCCTGAACGGTTTTTCCGTGCTCCTTGATGACTTTTCTCTGCTCCTCGGTCATTTTTCCACGCTTCTGTATGATTTTTCCGGGCTGTTTTGCCGTTTTTCACCGCTCCTTTGTGATTTTGCCCGGCTGTTTCATCTTTTTTCCGGGCTGCGCAAGGGGAAAAACACAGGCCGCAGTAACACCCCGTGCAAACAGTTCAATCCCACAGATACTTTTCATCGTACTTCATCCCATACTTCTGCATGATCCGACGAAATTCATCCTGAAAAGAAAGCTGCCGATGATGTTCCTCCTGCCGGGCAATATATTTTTTTAACGCATCAATATGTGACGGGCTGACAGAAAAAACGCCGTACCCGTTCTGCCAATGGAAATTGGAGGTAGTTTCACTCTGCTGTTTGAGCCAGCTTGAGGAGGTACGCTTGATATCCCGGACAAAATCCGCCACCGTTATGGTGCGGGACATGATGCAGATAAGGTGTACATGATCTGCGATACCACCGACTGTCACGGCGGGAGTACTCAATTTCCGACAAGTCCCAAAAAGGTAGGCATGGGTTTTCCGGCGCACTTCCTTGTCGGCAAGAAAGGGGATTCTTTCCTTGGTGGAAAAGATGATGTGGAGATATATCCTTGTGAGGGATTGCGGCATGGTGCAACCTCTTATATTTTGGGATGTGCGCTCAGGGTGTTACCCTGAGCTGGTTATATACAGCCCCGTTGGGGCATTATGTTTTCCTTGTACGGCGGCTTGACGAGTCAACGCATACCCCGAAGGGGTTATACAATTCCAGCACGGGGTAACACCCCGTGCAATCACTGTCCGTCGCGCACCAGCCGCACCGCAAAGTTGTAGGTGCGGTTGAGGATGTGGGAATAGCCGTCGTAGAAATCGACGTACCACGCGTTGACCGAGTAGTCAGCATCCGGCGACCCGGACCAGACAGAGTCAGTATTCGGAAAAACCTGCTGGTTGATAGTCGGACTTTCATAACCATTCTTGCAGTCACCCTCTCTGTCTTTCCCTTTGCTGCAATACACCAAGGTTTTCAGTTCATCAACGGTCGGCAGCCGCCAATCAGCATAGCCCGCGTATTCAACATTCTTGAAACGCTTCACCGCATCATTCCATGTATACTCTTTGGCCTTGCCATCTTCGCAGTTCACACCGGACAAACCCTCTGAACAGCGTTTCCACATCAAACCGGTTTTCGTATCCGTTATCGTGCCATCGCCATGATTAATATATTGCCCAATTGTTCTTTCTTCCCGCACAGAAACAGTCTCGGGGCGAGACACCCATTGTTTCAAACTCCACCACCCAATTGCAACAATAAAGCCTGCAAAAACAAAACGCAAGAGCAGGTCGGCAAAAACATCGTAAAGCAACCAATTCCATAGATTCTTTGTTCTACTTGGCGTGTCCTTATCACCTTTTTGTTCACTCTCATTTGACAAGCAGGTCTTCACCCAACACTCAACAAAGTTTCCCGTACTGATCCGCTCATCAGCAAGCTGTTCAATCAGCAGGAGACATTCCCTGTCTTTGGTCGTCATCTCCTTGTCCGGCAAAGAAATGATATGCACCGCCTTACTGACGATACCGTCTGACAACCAACCCTGCGCAGCCAGTTTGTAGAGGATTGCCCGCAGCTTCTTCCGCCATTGTTCTTTGGCCTCCCTGCCGCTCCGTGCAACCACCAACTTCCCCTTCACATGCAGATCCCACTTCATGGGTTCCTGCGCCCCTTCCCCCTGCACCTTCTCATGGACATACTCATACAACTCCTGCATATCCACAAAGCCGTCCTCGTTCTTATCCGCCTCGCCGGAACGAATCCCCGCCACAAGATGCTTGGTGAACAGACCGTACTTATCGCCCTCCTTTTCCACTGCCACCTCAATGCCGGTGGAAGCAGTCATGATAAAGGTGCCCTGCCCTCGGGACACGAGCTGTAACTGATCGTCAACGCCTCCCCTGGCAAAATCTTTACCCACAGCCCCGCTGTAGCAGCAGTCCAGCAGGAGAATCTTCTTCCTGCTCGCGGAATGATCAAAGTAGGACTTGATTGATCCTGCCGGAATGGAGGTGGAACCCAAGGCCCGCAACTTAGTGTTTGCCGTGGCAAGACAGAGCTGTCCTGCCGGATTCAGCTTACCGTGTCCAGAAAAATAGATGAGCACCAGATCGTGCTGACCTGCCTCGCCCAGCACGGTCTCAATCCGTTCCAGTACCTCATGGCTGGGCCGGTTCTTGAAAACAAAGGTCTCGGTGAAACCCCCAAAATCCGACGAGCGCAACACGGCATCCAGCGCATCAACATCATTCTCCGGACAGCGCAGGTCCTTCAGGCCCGGTTCTTTAGGGTAGCTGCTGCTGGCAATCAGAATTGCGTAGCGTTTTTCAGCCGTTTCCGCCATTATCCGTATCCCTGCTGTGCTCACAGAGCTGTTGCACCGCTCGGGTGGTCTGTTCTATCCGGTCCGTTTTGAGATGTTCCGCCTCAATCTTCACCTTGCTGCCGTCTGCATTCTCTATTTCAATCCGCAGGGTCGGCTTACGCTCAACATAGGATTTCAGCACCTGCAACAAGGCCACAACTGTCCCGGAACTCAGGGCGGCAAGAATGATCTGACCGACAATCCCAATATCCCCTTTGGTCCCAAGGCCACCTGTTTCTTCAGGTAAACCGGCTGTCAGATCGGTCTCCTGATTCAGCGTCCGGGTGAGAGAAAAGACCAGCTCCTGAATATCCTCATCAGCTCTCTCATCATCGTGCAGGCTGAGTATTGCATCCATATCTACCGCCCTCCCCCCATCTCCCGATACACCAGTAGTGGAGACACCAGCACCCTGGGATAGCGACAGGTACGCACCATCTGTTCAAAGCCTTCAAAGCCACGAAAGACACTGCGGAAGCCCCGTTCCACCGCCTCTTTACTGGACAACTCACCGCCCTGAAATTCCTGGTGCGGATTAAAAGCAGCATCCTCTGGATTGGGCACAGAGCTGACAATCCCGAGCATGGTTAATTCCTCTGTAGGCACTGAGCCATAGGTAAAATGAAAAGCAGAGACATCCATGTCAAAAAAGTTTTCCTGCTTCAGATGGCCAAAGACCTGCACTGCTGTCTGCTCCTGATCCGGGTAGACCCGGAAATTAATGATACCAGGGATAAAGGTGTCAATCCAGGTCCTCAGACCGTCGAGAATCCACTGCTCCACCACGCCAGCCCTGGTATGGTTTTCCAGCAAATCCTGCAGCTTCTTCTTTTGCTCCTTGAGCGGGACCTGTTGAATATTACGGGCATTCCTATCCTTTATCTTGGCAATCTCTGCTTCTCTGGTCTTGATCTGCTCCACAAGCTCTTTATAGGCATCCGTGCTTTTGACGGCGGCCTTATTGCTCTGATTAATCAACTCGGCAATATCCGGGAAGGACTCAGAGATCTTTTTCATCCGCTCATAATGCTCAAGCACACAACGGCCTGTGACCTTGATGCAAAAGGTATCCTTCAAGGTTGCGCGAAACGCCTTATCCTGAATCTTTTCTGCCATCTTTTTGCCGGAAAGGTCTACCAACTGCCCTTGATTGTCCAGTTCCTGTTCCAACTCCTGAAACAAAGTATGATGGGGCTTTATCTGCTCCTGCGCCCCGTGCTCCTCCTGCGTAGCAGAATCACTTTTAAATATCTTAAAGTCATACTTCTTTTTGTTCTCAGCCTGACCAAGAGTTGCATAGGTGGACTCTCCGGCAGAAACAACAGCTCCGGTGAGTTGGTTGTACACAGAGAGAATTTTTTTGGTGTCTACATAGAGGTAATCGCAAAGGGAGATGTTCTTCTTTTTCATAGGTATCCTTATGATGGTTCGCTGTTCCGGCCAAGGGAAAAGATGGCTTGTTTTCTCAAAAAATACAGAGCATTCATAAACTGTTGTACTTACCAAAGAGCATATCCGCCTGTCAAGCTGAAGTCGGTGTCTCTTTGGAAAAGCCACATTAAGGGTACTTGACACGGCCCGGCGGGAAAGGTATTTTTCTTGATCATGATACTTCTTAAAAAGTATCACCTGAATGCAGCTACGATCCGGATTGCAATAAAGAAGGCATGTACCGAAAGAATACTCTTATGAAAATCCCTTACGGCATCAGTAATTTCAAATCCCTTATCACTGAGGGGTATCTTTATGTTGATAAAACACCCTTTATAGAATCTCTTGAGGCAACCGGAAAATACAACATCCTGCTCCGCCCCCGCCGCTTCGGCAAAACGCTTTTTCTCTCCGCCCTCCGGTATTATTACGATATCCGCTTCAAAGACGCGTTCGAGGAAATTTTCAGCGGTCTTGCTGTCGGTCACAATCCCACCCCGCTGAAAAACAGCTACCGAATACTGTTCATGGAGTTCAGTGGAATCAGCATAAATAATAAGGAGAGTATTGAGCGTGATTTCGCCCTTGAGGTCGCCGGAAGACTCAGAGCCTTTCTGAAAGAGTATCAATACCCTGCCGAAGAAATCCACCGGCTTGACGAGCACTCCTCCCCGGCATCTTTAATGAAGGCTTTTTTCAGGATCGTTAGAGAAGAAAAAATTTATCTACTCATCGACGAATACGACCATTTCGCCAATGCTGTGCTCAGTGAGGATCAGGAATTGTTTAATGCCATTGTGGGCAAAGGCGGGTTTGTCCGGGCCTTTTACGAAACCGTCAAGACCGCCACCATGGAAGGCATCATCGACCGCCTCTTCATCACCGGTGTGACCTCCATCACGCTGGACAGCATGACCAGCGGCTTCAATATCGGCAAAAACCTCTCGTTCAAAAAAGAATTCAATCAGGCCATGGGCTTCACCTCTCAGGAAACAGAAAGCCTGATCCGACCGCTTGTCGATATCTGCGGATTTGATGCTCTGGAAACGATGCGATCCCTGGGCACCTGGTACAACGGCTACCGCTTCAGCAGCCGTGCCAAGGAAAAGGTCTTCAACCCGGACATGGTTCTCTATTTCATCGACAGCTTTGACACGGACGAATGCCGTTATCCCGAACAGATGCTTGATGAAAACATCGCCTCGGATTACGGAAAAATCATGCGGCTTTTCAGTATCGGCGACCGGGAGAGCAATTTCCGTCTTCTTGAGGAACTGATCGTCAACGGCGAAATCCTTGGACGGCATAAAGGGAAACTTGATCTGGACATCAGCAAGCCCTTTGAATGCGACGATTTCATCAGTCTGCTCCTGTACATGGGGTTTATCACCATCAGCGGTGCAGTCCTGGACGAGCTGCTCTACCGGGTGCCGAATTACGTTGTCGAACAGCTTTATTATCGCTACTTTAAAACGGAAATCGAACTGCGTTCACAGATCACCATAGAAAACGACAGGATCAAAGAAGCGATCCGACAGCTCGCCCTGCATAACAATATCAATCCCCTGACTGAAGAAATCCGCAAGGCACTGGCCCTGTTCTCCAACCGCGATTTCATGCGCATGGACGAAAAGCATATCAAGGCCGTGATCCTGACCCTGCTCTGTCAATCCGGGGTCTATTTCATCCAGAGCGAACCCGAGATGAACAACCGCTACCCGGATATTCTCCTGCTGGAGCGTAACCCCTTCAAGGTGCGGTATCAGTTTCTTTTTGAGCTGAAATACAGCAAGAAGAAAGACGGCGCAAAGGGGCTGGAGGAAAAACGAGCTGAGGGTATCAGGCAGATCAAGGAGTATCAGCAGCTCGCAGATATTCAGCAGATCTCTGACTTGAAATCCTACCTTCTGCTCACCGACGGTAGCGGGATCGAGGCGGTGGCGGTTGGGTGATCGGGGCCTGATGCATGGCTGTTATCGCCTTTACCTGCATTGACCTGAATTCAAGAGGACAAACATGAAAATCCCTTACGGCATCAGCAATTTCAAATCCCTTATCACTGAGGGATATCTTTATGTTGATAAAACGCCCTTTATACCATCTCTCGAAGAAACAGGAAAATACAACATCCTGCTCCGCCCCCGCCGCTTCGGCAAAACGCTTTTTCTCTCCGCCCTCCGGTATTATTACGATATCCTTTTCAAGGATGAATTCGAGACTCTTTTCAGTAAGCTTGCTGTGGGTAAAGATCCCACTCCGCAGAGCAACAGCTATCAGATTCTTGATTTTGACTTCAGCGGCATTGAAACCGGCAGCCGGGAAAGCATTGAACAGGGATTCAACCGCAGAGTCGAAACAGCCCTGAAAAAATTCCTCAGACGCTATGGGTATAACCCGGAGGCCGCCGGGGTCATAGAAAACCAGGGGAGTCCGGCAGGAAAACTGGATTACTTCTTCAATGTCATAGGAGAGGCGAATATCTACCTGCTGGTTGATGAATACGACCATTTTGCCAATGCTGTGCTCGGAGAGAGTCTGGAGCTGTTTACGGAAATCGTCGGCAAAGGAGGTTTTGTCCGAACGTTTTATGAAGTCATCAAAACCGCAACAAGCCAAGGCATCATCGACCGCCTCTTCATCACCGGTGTGACCTCCATCACACTGGACAGCATGACCAGCGGCTTCAATATCGGCAAAAACCTCTCGTTCAAGAAAGAATTCAATCAGGCCATGGGCTTCACCTCTCAGGAAGTTGAAGGTCTGATCCGGCCGCTTGTCAATATCTGCAAACTTGATGCTCTGGAAATGATGCGATCCCTAGGCACTTGGTACAACGGCTACCGCTTCAGCAGCCGTGCTAAGGAAAAGGTCTTCAACCCGGACATGGTTCTGTATTTCATCGACAGTTTTGACACGGACGAATGCCGTTATCCCGAGCAGATGCTTGACGAAAACATCGCCTCGGATTACGGAAAAATCATGCGGCTTTTCAGCGTCGGTGATCGGGAGAGCAATTTCCGTCTTCTTGAGGAACTGATCGTCAACGGCGAAATCCTTGGACGGCATAAAGGGAAGCTTGATCTGGATATCAGCAAGCCCTTTGAACGCGACGATTTCATCAGCCTACTCCTGTACATGGGGTTTATCACCATCAGCGGTGCGGTCCTGGATGAACTGGTCTACCGGGTGCCGAATTATGTTATCGAACAGCTCTATTACCGCTACTTTAAAAAGGAAATCGAACTGCGCGCACAGATCACCATAGAAAACGACAGGATCAAAGAAGCGATCCGACAGCTCGCCCTGCATAACAATATCAATCCGCTGACTGAAGAAATCCGCAAGGCACTGGCTCTGTTCTCCAACCGTGATTTTATGCGCATGGACGAAAAGCACATCAAGGCCGTGATCCTGACCCTGCTCTGTCAGTCCGGGGTCTATTTCATCCGAAGTGAACCTGAGAGGAACAACCGCTACCCGGATATTCTTCTGCTGGAGCGTAACCCCTTCAAGGTGCGGTATCAGTTTCTTTTTGAGCTGAAATACAGCAAGAAGAAAGACGGCGCAAAGGGATTGGAGGTAAAACGTGCCGAAGGCATCAAGCAGATCAAAGAGTATCAACGGCTGGCGGATATTCAACAGATCTCCGCATTAAAATCCTATCTCCTGCTCACCGACGGCAGCGGGATTGAGGCGGTGGCGGTTGGGTGATCCTCACTTCTCTGAAAAAAACACTGATAGATTGCGTTGACAGAGCGATTCAGCTATGATGTGTTCAGGCAGGTCAGCCTCAGTCTTGGGCACAATCAGGGCTGACAACAAGATATCCTGCAAGAGTTTTAAGATCGCGCTGAATATATGAACACAACAATCATCTTAACATACCTGAAAAATGCCTTTCTGGTGAGCCTCTGGTTCTGCTTCCTCACCTTTCCCATCATGGTTATCAAGGTGAATCCCTATGAAGAGACGGTTGTCTGGCGTTGGCAGAATATGCTCTATGTGGGGTTGGCCAGCTTTTCCCTCTACCTCTTCAGCCGATTCTTTCTGTTCTGGAAGGCTGGTCAGCAGGAAAAGAAAAAAGCACAACCCAGCCCGGAGAGCAACAAAAAAAAATGGCAGCATGTGCTGTTCAATGAACCGAAAGTATTCCTGCCGATTATCGCTGTCCTTATAGCTGTTTTTTCCTCCTTTCCGTTTTTCCTCTCCACCTATCAGATCAACATCATGATAACCGCCCTGATGTACGTGGTCTTAGGGCTGGGCCTGAACATCGTGGTCGGAGTGGCGGGTCTGCTGGACTTGGGTTATGTAGCCTTTTATGCAGTGGGGGCCTATACCTATGCCCTGCTCAATCTCCATTTTGATATCGGCTTTTGGACAGCCCTGCCCATCGGCGGATTACTGGCCGCCTGCTTCGGTATCCTGCTCGGCTTTCCTGTCCTTCGTCTGCGAGGGGATTACCTGGCCATTGTCACCCTGGGATTCGGCGAAATCATCCGCTTGGTTCTGGAAAACTGGACAGAGTTCTCCCACGGCCCCAGCGGAATCGCCGGTATTCCCCGACCCGGCTTTTTCGGGATGGAGCTGTCTCTGGACCAATCCATCAACTATCTCTATTACCTGATGATCGCTCTGGTGCTCTTTACCGTATTTGTGGTGAACCGCCTGCAAAATTCCCGGATCGGGCGGGCCTGGTTTGCCCTGCGCGAAGATGAGATCGCCTGCCAGGCTATGGGCATTGATAAAACCAAGACCAAGCTCACTGCCTTTGCTTTGGGTGCCTTCTGGGCAGGTATGGTTGGGGTTGTTTTTGCGGCCAAGACCACCTTTGTCAACCCTTCTTCCTTTACCTTTCTTGAATCCGCTATTATCCTCTGCATCGTGGTGTTGGGTGGGATGGGATCTATCATTGGGGTGATTATTGCGGCCCTGGTTCTGATGCTGCTGCCCGAATACCTGCGGGCCTTTGCCGATTACCGGATGCTGGTCTTTGGGGCCACTCTGGTGCTCATGATGGTCTTCCGGCCCAAGGGATTGATTTCTACAGTGCACCGGACGTACAACATTGAGTCATAAAACCGCAGCTTTTTACAGAGAAAAACTATTATGGGCGAGACACGAACTCTGGTCAGTTTCGACTGGATGATTAAAAATGTCCTGAGCGACAAAGCCAGCAAAAAGGATATGATCGAATCAGCATATGAGAGAGGTATTGAACAAGGTACTGAACGAGGTATCGCAAAGGGAATGGAGAAAGGAGTCAGCCAGGGCGAACAAAAAGGAAGAGCTGAGAGGAAAAGAGAAATTGCGATTAAACTGCTTGCCTCCGGGAACTTGGATACAGGCGCAATTGCGGAAATTACGGGGTTGTCGATCAAAGAGTTTCAGGGGGTGCAGCAGATATGTCATTTCAACTGAAAGAAATTGTGCCGTGGGGTAGATCGTTCCAAGAATATGTGGCTATGTTTGCCCTGTCAGAGGAAGATCTTGCCAAGCAAATTCTCGGGTGTGGTGATGGCCCCGCCAGTTTCAACGCCGAATTGACCCAACGAGGGGGAACGGTTGTCTCCATTGATCCTCTCTACGCCTTCAGCATGGATGCTATCAGCAGGCGAATTGACGAAACGTTTGACAATGTCATGCGGGAAACGAACAAAAATAGAGATGAATTCGTTTGGGGACACATCCGCTCTGTTGATGAACTGGGTAAGGTGCGGATGAAGACAATGCGCAATTTTCTCTCAGACTACCCGCAGGGCAAGATCGAAAAGAGGTACCTTGCGGAATCGGCTCCTAACCTGAGTTTTCCTGATGACAGCTTTAGTCTTGCCGTATGCTCACATTTTCTCTTCCTGTACAGTGACCATCTTGATCTCCGTTTTCACATCGACACCATCACTGAACTTTGCCGTGTATGCAGAGAAACGCGGCTCTTTCCTTTACTTCAATTGGGAGCTGTGCCCTCTCGGCACGTCGTACCGGTGATCAAGCATTTTCGAACTGAGGGATACGAGGTGACATGTGTCCAGGTGCCCTACGAGTTTCAACGAGGTGAAAATCAAATGCTGAAAATCAGGAGAGTTGAGCTATAGCTATAAGCTATAACCAACAACATCATGAGCAAAATGACTGAAGCAAAAAACGAGATTTTGTTACGCAGATCATCACTCTTGTTGAAGAAAAACAAAAAGCTGTTCCCTTAACATAGAAAATGTAAGGTAAATCCCCATGAAACATGTTGCATCATTACGGTACGGAGTTGTCTTTAAGAAAGCATTCTGTGACCCAGAGATCTTTGTCGCATTTATTCGGGATATGCTGGGAATGGTTCTGGAGATCGAACAGGTTGAAACTGAGAAAGAATTCGATCCTCCCATAGGGTATGTCGCACCGCGTTTTGATTTGTTTGCAGAAGACAAGAAACACCGTGTCATAGTTGATATTCAGCATGCGCGCAGCATTGATCATTACGACAGGTTTCTTTATTATCACTGTGTCGCTTTATTGGAACAGATTGCAAATTCAAAAGATTATCATCCGGCACTCAAGGTGTACACCCTTGTGGTCCTGACTTCCGGTGACCGGTATAAAACTTAATGGCACGACTTTAAGGCTTGGCCTTTATGAACGAGTTGTATTTATTGAGAATTCAGAAAATTAATTTAGCCACAGATGTTAATGGCACGACTTTAAGGCTTGGCCTTTATGAACGAGTTGTATTTATTGAGAATTCAGAAAATTAATTTAGCCACAGATGTCATAACATATTGACACAGCTATTGATTTCTTGTAATAATGAAATTTTCACATCAATAAGCTACAGAGAGACATATGACATTTTCAAAACCAATCAAAAAAATCGGTCACCAAATTAACAAGCTAAAAGCCCGCTTCTGTCAATC